>JAERTF010000092.1 GCA_016845105.1 Bacteroidota bacterium
TAAATTTTAGCAAATAAATAAATTCCTTAGTGTTCCTTAGTGATATCCTTAGTGTGTCTTTGTGGTAAAAAAGATTAAACACAAAGGTGCACAAAGGTTTTCACAAAGGTAACACAAAGTAAATATTTTACTATATGTATATTTGAGATTTCCGTTAACTTTGTATTAAACGAAGATATTTATCAAATCCCCCAACATTTAAGCTTGATCCGCCATTATCTGTATATCTCATTCACTGGCGGTATAGAATACAATCCGAATGGGAGTGTAAACCAGACTTGTTGTGTGTTTCAGAATATTACTGAACGAAATAAGGCAGGAAAAGAGATTTCAACAACTAAACAATTCTATGAAAATATAATTGAGGGTGTGAAGGATGATGGTATTTGGTGAACTCTGCAGGATTACTTGCGAGATCCTTTGGCTCCCATTTTGAGAATAAAAACCTGCTCAACTTCGTTGCGTAGCTACTTTTTTTTGCTCCTCAATAATCATTCAAGCAAGCTTGATGATTTTTTCGTTGTAATAAAAAACCCTGAACACTTTCGTGTCAGGGTTTTTGTTCATCTGTGAACCCGGCAGGATTCGAACCTGCAACCTCCTGATCCGTAGTCAGGTGCACTATCCGTTATGCTACGAGTCCAATATTGTTTTTAATCTTTCTCTGCCAATTCCAGACTTGTAATACTTCTCTCTAACTCTAGCATCTGACAAAGTATCAACCTTTTCAGAAAAAACCAAAGTCCATGGTCTGTATTGCCTAGTTGACCTACAGTATCCTCTATTATGTTCTTTGATTCTTCTATCTAGATCTTTAGTAAGACCTTTATATAGTCTGTAATCAACATCACTTTTAAGAACGTAAACAAAATACATTTGTTAAATCTTAAGTATCCGTTATGCCTGTCTGCCGACAGGCAGGCTACGAGTCCAATAATTTGGAGTGCAAAAGTACAATATTTTTTGATATCTAATAATGCATAAATATTTTTTTCAAAATACACCAATTATATCCATATGTCATGATTTGATAGAAAATGAGTCAGATTTTACCCAACAATAGGATTTAATTACCCAAAAAAATATCAAAATGTAATGGCTATGAAGAGTGATAAAAAAATACAAACTTAAATTTATATCTTTGGCGCTTAATAAATCAATCACAAACATGAAATTATTAGAAGGAAAAACTGCCCTTATAACTGGTGCTGCAAGAGGTATTGGTAAATCTATAGCTATGAAATTCGCCGAAGAAGGTGCTAATGTTGCATTTTCTGACCTTAATCTGGATGAAAATATGGAAGCAACTGAAGCTGAATTAAAGGCTTTGGGTGTTGATGCCAAAGGATATGCTTCTAATGCAGCCTCTTTTGAGGATAGTGAAAAACTCATTAATAATGTAGTTGATGACTTTGGAAGAATAGATATACTTGTTAATAATGCCGGTATTACACGTGATAACCTACTGATGAGAATGCAGGAAAAAGATTGGGATGCTGTTATTACGGTTAATCTTAAGTCTGCTTTTAACCTTACCAAATCAGTTCAACGAATTATGATGAAACAGCGCGCTGGATCAATTATTAATATGAGTTCAGTGGTTGGTGTTAGTGGTAATGCCGGACAATCAAATTATTCAGCCTCTAAGGCCGGGATGATAGGATTTACAAAGTCAATAGCACAGGAACTAGGATCACGTAATATCAGATGTAATGCCATTGCACCAGGGTTTATTGAAACTGATATGACCCATAAATTAAGTGATGAGGTTCGCGAAACCTGGATCAAAACTATACCACTTCGTAGATCTGGAAAACCTGAAGATGTAGCTGATGTTGCTACTTTCCTTGGTTCCGATTTATCTTCCTATGTTTCAGGACAGGTGATTAATGTATGTGGTGGAATGGATACATAGTTTGGATAAAACTATAGTACCCATCTGGTTTTAAAATTAGCCATTTTAGTAACTAACTATTCACCAAATTATTAACTTGTGAATACAGAAATATTTATCTCCTATTCGTGGTGGTCGCTTGTAATGGTTTTCTTTGCAGGATTGCTATATGCCAGCTTGTTATATGTTAAAAATCGTAATAATAAACTCAGTAGCGGGGTCAGTGTTTTATTATTTTGTTTCAGATTTATTTCAATATCATTTCTAACATTTCTATTACTTTCACCCTACATAAAAACAAGAAATAAATACATTGAAAAACCAATTGTAATAGTTGGTCATGATAATTCTTCATCAATTCTTATGGGTAAAGACTCATTGTACTACCAAGGAGAATTTAAAGAATCATTGGTAAGTTTTTTAGATGAACTAGAAGGTAAGTTTGAAGTAGATAGTTATTTGTTTGGCGACAAGGTAGTTGGTCTAGTAGATGTTAATTATGGTGATCAGATGTCAAATTATTCTGATTTTTTTAATCATATAAGGGATAACTACAACGGATTAAATGTTGGAGCCGTAGTATTAATTGGTGATGGTATTGTAAATAATGGGCTAGACCCAGTTACCGCTGCTTCAGAATTAAATTATCCCATTTTTACAGTTGCAATGGGTGATACAATCCAATCCAAGGACTTGAAAATTGATGATGTTAGACATAATTCAATTGTATATTCCGGAGATACTTTTCCAATTGAAGTAAATATATCAGCAAATTCACTTAAAGGTGATGCTTCAAAAATACGACTCTATGAAAACAATGCAGAAGTTCAGTATAAGGGTTTTAAAATAGATGGTGATATATATAATAATTCATTTGTTTTTAATGTGTTAGCCTCCACCAAAGGTAAACGTCGTTTCGAAATAGTAATTGATGGAGTTGAGGATGAAAAGGTGCTTGATAATAATAGTCGTAATATTTTTGTGGATGTGCTGGATAGCAAAAAAAGAATACTAATATTAGCCAATGCCCCACACCCCGATATAGGTGCAATTAAACAAAGTCTGGATACAAACCCAAATTTGGAAGTAGAAATAGATTATTTAACTGGTTATCAGAAAAATATTAATGAGTTTGATCTGGTTATATTACATCAGTTACCATCAATAACAAATAGTGCCCCAAGGGTACTTAGAAGCTTGATAGATAATGAAATACCAACACTTTATGTGCTGGGAAACCAGAGCAGATTGTCAGTTTTTAATCGATTTTATGATGGCTTAAATATTAACTCTGCTACAGGTTCAACAACTGGTGCACAGTTTGAGGCAAATAAGCAGTTTTCGCTTTTCTCATTTAATACTAGTCTTGAAAACCAATTACAAGTATTTCCACCCTTGTCGGTTCCTATGGGTAATTATAGGTTGGCCGAAGGGTCTGAGATTTTTGGATGGCAGAAAATTTTGGATCTGACAACTGAATTTCCTCTGATTTCATTTTATGATAAAACTGGAGTAAGAAGTGGTGTTATTGTTGGAGAGGGCCTGTGGCAATGGCGTATTCAAAACTATATTAATTTTAATGATTTTGATGCAGTTAATGCCCTAATAAATAAATCTGTAATGTATTTAATTGCAGATGTTGATAAACGCCGATTTAAAGTTATTACACAAGGTGAATATGATACCCGTTATGATATTACCCTGGATGCAGAATTATATAATAAAAGTTTAGAGCTGGATAATAAGCCAGAAGTATTACTCACTTTGTTTAATGAAAATAATGAGCAATTTAGTTTTGTGTTCTCCCCATACGAGGATTTTTATACAATTAATTTAAACAAATTACCTGTGGGGATTTATACTTATAAGGCAACTGTAAAACAAGGAAATAATATATATATTGATCGTGGTGAGTTCGTAGTAAAACAGATCGATAATGAAAGCTATTTTCTTAATGCAGACCACCGTATGCTCAATAGGTTGGCTTATAATCACAACGGAAAAATGTATTATCCAAACCAAATAAATGAGCTGAATAAAGAAATTTCGGAGATGGAGGATATAGTATCTAAGATACATTATCAAGATAAATTTATTGGAATTAATTCGTTGGTATACATAATGCTTGGATTAATATTATT
>JAERTF010000093.1 GCA_016845105.1 Bacteroidota bacterium
GGTACATACATAGAACAATGGGATGGAACAAATATTAGTGGGCAGAAAGTAGCAGGTGGAATCTATTTATACTTTCTACAAACAAATTTTGAAAAAAAAGAAGGTAAAATAATTTATATAGAATAAAAAATAAACTATCAACTATTAACCTAATAAAATTACAAGACCATGAAAAAATTACACTTATTCTTAATTTTGATATTTACTGTTCAGCTTATTTTTGCGCAGGAAAAATATGCTGTAGTTGTTAATCGTTATAATCCTTATGCTGCAGTTGACAGCATAGCTACATGGCAAACAGGAACTGATTGGGATTACAGGATGTTTGAATTTTGGAATGATTTATACCTTATGTGGGAAATGCTATATGAAAGAGGATTTAATGATGAGAATATTTATGTTTTTTACGACTTAGGTGATGATTTTGAATATCCAAATTACAATTTAAGATACACAGCGGATTATCACCTTCTTGAACAAATAACAGATTATCGAGCTTACAGGACCACTTTTGATTCTGTATTATATGGGCTTGCTACAGGTAACAATGGCTTACCTAAAATAAAGGAAGATGATTTCTTTGTTCTTTACTTTTTTGGACATGGAGGTAAACAAGGTTACAGTTTATTCCCTATTGGAAATCCTGATAGTGAAGGAGGCAAGATTTCATGGGAAGAATTATCAAATAAACTTGATTCAATCTCTTGTTACAAAAAACTTATTATCATGCAGCAATGCTACTCAGGGAGTTCGATACCATATTTGCAAGATACAAACACTATTATTATAACTGCAGTGGATGACTCACTTAAAGCAACTCGTATTGACGGACTTTATTACGATGATATTAATTATCCAGGTGATACCTTACCTGGAAATAGTTATAATGCTTATGAATTTGAACAATACCCTGGTGATACAATGCATTATCATCATGGAGAGTTTGATTTTCATTTATTTAATGCATTAAAAAGAATCGATCCTGGAAACCAATCAGGTTACTATCAAACTGATACAATAGATTTCCCTTTGAGCAATGCTGACTCAAACAGCGATAATTTCACTTCAATTGCTGAAGCTTTTAATTGGACTAGAATGTATGATAGTAGAATGATGGACTTATCTCTAGTTGGCCTAGAATATTGGGACGATCCCCAGCTCAGCGACTCAAGTAATATAAGTGCATTTACTTCAATAGAATACCCTACTCTATTGTTTAACAATATTGACTCAAATGAATTACATCGTGGATTAATCGGAGTTTCAAAAACAATACATGTAACATCTGGTAGCCAATTGACAATAAAATCAAATGCTATTGTCGAGTTGGTTAATGGCTCTGAAATTGTTGTTGATAATGGTGCTACTTTGATCATAGGAAACAATGTTACAATCAATGGCTTTCAAAACAAAATAATTATTGATGGTAATATTCAAATCGGTAATAATGTTACAGTTAATCAAACCACTATTGAGCTAAATAACTATTATTTAACTCCAGTTTTCGGTTCAATTCATTTTAACGAAAGTGAATTGATCAATTTTGGGAGCAACTTAACCGTTTCAAATTCAGTATTTAATGATACAAGCTTAATATCGTCGTATCTTGGAAACCTTACTGTCACAAACTCAACCTTTTCAGATTCATGGATTTATGCTGAAAATCAACAATATGAAACTAATTTCTCAGCAACAATTGATAGTTGTAATTTTACTTCAGGTATTGCTATAGGCGCAATTGACATTTGGAACTATAATAATTTCTTTATCAGCAATAACATAATCAATGGTTATTATAACGGTATCCAGCTTATGCAGAGCGGCGAAGGATCATCAGGCAATCAAACTATTCTTGAGAATGAAATCACAAATTGCACAAGTTCCGGGATACTTTCATTTAATTCTACATCTTCAATCGCTGGTAATTATATCCATAATAATTATTGTGGTATTCGGCTCTATAATCGCAGCAACACAGATATCACTGGTAATCCCGGTGCAACAATATATTCTGAGACTCAACAAATCATGGACAACGCCAGTTATGAGTTATATTTCTCACCAGCAAGTTTTCCATGGTATATACGGCATAATGTAATAATTGATGAAGATAACACAGGAAACCCTACTGATCCTATGGTATATCATAGCAATACCGGAGGTTTTGTTCTTAAAGATGTCCGCTATAATTGTTGGGGTAACAACTTCAATCCACAGGCTGATTTGCACCCAACTGGTTATATAGTTGATCCGATTTGGTGTCCTGGGGGTGGTAATTCAACGCAAGGTGCTGCAGAATCTCTATACATGTCAGGCAAAACTCAATACGATTCGGCAGATTATACTTCTGCAAAAAGCACATTTGAAATGGTTGTTGATCAATACCCTGAAACGGAATATGCGAGTGCTTCGATGAAAGACTTATACACAATTGAAGAGTTTGTTACAAATGATTACGTAGCACTGCAACAATACTATAACACAAATACAGCTATTCAAAATGACAGTATTTTATCAGAACTATCAATATTTTTAGCAAACAAATGCGATCTTAAGTTGGAAAACTGGGAACCAGTAATTGACCATTTTGAAAACATAATCAACAATCCACAAACAACTGATGATAGTATTTTTGCAATTATTGACCTTGGGCATACATATTTTCTGATGTCAAACAGTGGAAATGGCCGTTCCGTTGTACAAGGTAATTTAGCTGAGTACATTCCAAAATCAAAAACACAGTTCTTTCAAAAACGAGATTATTTACTGTCATTATTACCAATAAACAAGAATAAAGAATACTCTTATAAATCAAACGAGGGAAATAAACTTCTGAATAATGTTCCAAATCCTTTTAATGGACAAACAACGATTTATTATCAACTTACAGAATCAACTAATGGAAAAATTAGAGTAATCAGCACATCAGGTGAAATAATCAAGGAAATCAACTTTTACAATGAAGCCGGACTACACAACATTAATTTAGACTTGAGTTCTTTATCACCAGGCGTATATTATTATACATTGCAAATAAACGGGATTAGAAAAGACATTAGAAAAATGATTTTAATCAATAACTGAAAACGATAAATTAAATCTTGGCTTCGCTGTCAAGCACATTGCTAAGTCGCTCAAAATGCTGACACACAGCCTAAACTTGTCAATAAGCTTGCCAGCCCAGCCACACAGAAAAGAATGCCCAGTTGCTAACAAAAAATATAATGCATACCGCAGTTAAGTCATTCAAAGAAAATGATTTGTAAATTTGACGATACAGAAATTACAGAAAATTTATTGAAAATAATGCGGCACGCATCATATTCAAACCGTTAGCGTTCATGCAAAGAAACCAAAATCAGTAATGAAAATGAATCAAAACAAAAGCCACCGCACAAATAACACATTTGGTTTTTGCCGACACACAAAAAGCCGACCCGAAAAAAC
>JAERTF010000094.1 GCA_016845105.1 Bacteroidota bacterium
ATATAGAAATATATGATAGTAGATAAAGAATAATTTTAAAATAATATTGATTCTAAACAAGGTATGTAAATGATTAGTGTTAGATATATTGACGTTTTAGTGTATATTGAAACCATATTTATTTAGCTATTTATCATGATAGTTTTGATGAGAAGAGATAGTAATAACACTTAAAATTCATTTTTACCTCTGATATACAATATTGTGTTATTGTTGATCTAGTCAATTTTATATTGGTTAATAAGTTATTCATTCTTGTAAAAAGAGCGGGATTATTTCATGATCCCAGTAGGGTATACCTTGCAACCATAGAAACCCACTAATCTTCTAGCGAAGATTATGTCTTTTTGTATTTATTCACTTTTGCAATTATATCTGCAATGTGAATAAATACAAAAATCCACGACTGTTAACCAATCGTGGATTCCCTTTTGCGGAGAGAGCGGGATTCGAACCCGCGGTACACTTTTGGCGTACACACGCTTTCCAAGCGTGCTCCTTAAGCCACTCGGACACCTCTCCGAAAATTGGTCTTTGGTTTTTAGCTTTTGACTAATTTTTAAACTTCGAACCATTAACAACGGACGGCAAAAGTAAAAAAAAACCTGATATTCCATTACGAATCAATTGCACAAAAAATTCTTATACTTTTTGAGCATTATTATACTTTTTGTATAAACATTTACCAGAGGGTGTTTGTGCAAGTCCTCCTAATCCTGTACAGCATAATGAAGAAGGCAGGGCTTCCCCAACAGTCTTCATTGCGTCAATTGTTTCATTATAAGGAACAACAGGGTCGTATCCCGCAAGAGCCATTAATGAGGAGTTTAGTGCGTTAGTTGCTGCCATTATATTTTTTCCAAGGCAGGGTACTTCAACTCTTACAGCAACGGGATCACACACAATTCCAAGTAAGTTTTGCAATGCCATTGATGCGGCATCGATTGCCTGTTTTGCTGTGCCTCCATTCAATTCAACCAGTCCTGCAGCCGCCATGGCTGATCCTGAACCAGTTTCTACCTGACAACCTCCTTCTTCGGCAGAAAAAGTATAACTGTCAGCAATAAAAACACCTGTAATGCCTGCGGCTAGGAAAGCCCTAACCATATGTTTCAAACTAAAATCCTTTTCTTGTATCGAACCAAACAAAGCTCCACCAACAACACCGCAACTTCCGGCAGTTGGTATGGCAACTATAAGTCCCATCGAACTTTTAACTTCCATAATTGCACTTGTATAAGCTATAATTTTACTATTTATTGTACTTTGAATAATAGATTTCTTTTCAGCCTTTTTAATCAATGTTGACTGTGGGCCAAGTATCCTGTCATCATAGCATGTTCCTTTCAATCCTTCATCAATGGACCCTTTTACGATGAGAACTATTTCTTCCATTTTCTGAATTATTATATCAGCATCAAGTCCGGTATGCGACATTTCATACATGATAGCCAAATCAGACAATGAAAGGTTTTTTCTTGATGCCAATTCCAACATTTCATGCACACTATTAAAAGGAAGACTTATTGTAGAAATAGAAGGAACAGGAATCACTGGAGTTAATTCAATTAACTGCCAGGATATTTCTTTAGGAACAGAAAGTGCATCAATTTGTTTGCTCAAACTGCTACCTGACTTTATATTTAACAGTATATTTCCATTTAAATCAAGTGATTTATATAATTTAAGATCGGATATTTTTGATCTAAGAAATCGCTCAATTTCAGGCGTCTGGTTTGCGCTATCTTTTTTTACAAATAACAGGTACTCAATAAAGTTACCAATTATTGAAACCTTAAATTCATCCCATTCCAATATTTCAAACATACCACCACCGGTTGAAATAGCCAGAATATTTAAGTCCTCTCTATCCTGATATTGTACAGTGATTTGATATGCATTTGGGTGTTTGTTTTCAATGTCAGTTATAATGTATTCAATATTGAAATTATTATTTTCCAGATGTCTTTCATAGTTGATTATTTCTGCATCTGTAATTTTCAAACCAAGCAATCCACCAGCTAATCCTAATGCTGAACCTTGACTTAAGTACGTTGTAGCAAGAGAACTGGCTCTGTCAAACCTAACAATTACTTTTGTGAAATTTGGCTTGTAGGCTTGCCTGATTATTCTGCCAATTCGATGAGCAGCAGCGGTGTGTGAACTAGATGGCCCTCTCATTACCGGACCCATAACATCATTGAATATACTTGGGGGTTGTATCGATTTCATTTCTTAGATATAAGAATTATAGCTTTGAGTGTTTTTCAAAAATGGCATTGGCAATATATAAATCCTGAACACCCAACCCCACACTTTTAAATATTGTTATCTCATCATCAGATGTACGCCCATTGTTTATATTGTTGCTTAGTTCTCCTATTTCTGCTTTTATAACTTCTTTTGTAAATATTCTATCAACTATTGGTTTAATCAAATCTCCTGATTCTTTAAGGACCGCTTCTCGTGAATCCACAAACAGTTTCCCATTATTTATAATTTGGGGATCAATTTCCTGCATATCGGGTTTGTACGAACCAATTGCATTAATATGAACACCTTGAGATATATCATTCAACCGGAACAATGGGTTTTTAGAGTTGGTAGCCGTACAAATAATATCAGCTTGACTTAAATTTTCCAATCCTTTTTCAACTTGTATAGAGATGTTTAATTTTTTACCCATTTCTAACTTGACTTTGTTAGCGGCCTCTATATCAAGGTCGTATAGCAAAGCATTTACTATTGGACGTACAGCACAAGTGGCTTCCAATAATGTTTTTCCCTGTACTCCACAACCAAATATGGCTACGGTACTGGCATCTTTTCTTGAAAGCAATTCTGTGGCAATTCCTCCTGCGGCACCAGTCCTTAAAGAGGTAATATGCGTGCCATCCATCATTGATAATACAGCTCCGGTATTCATATCCAACAACAGCACTACACCTAGTATGGCAGGTACTCCGTTGAGGTTGCCGTCTTTTTTTTGAGTAATTATTTTTATTGCCACTCTACCTAAACTTTCATTGTAGGCAGGTTTAAAAAACAGATCAAGGTTTTTAATATACGTAATGGACCGGTGAGGTACTTTGGTTGATCCATTGGAAAAACTCATAAAGGCTTGATCCATAACATTTATAGCATCTCTCATGCTGATGAGGCTATTGATCTTACCATTGTCTAACATCTTAATGTTCTGAAAAAACGAATCATCCATATTGCAGTCAATGTAACTAGCTTTGTAAATTAACTATATAAGTAGATATTTCATTATTAGCTAGAATGAATATGCTTAAATTAAACTCTTATCATTAATAAGTTTTTAATTTGTAATTGTGAAAACCAAATATAACGGAATTTTATAAGTTTTAAACATAGCAATATTTTATTGGGTATAATTTTATGTTTTGGAGAGTAATTTTTCTGTTTCTATCGAATATAAAACAAAAAAGCTGCTTTTAGAGCAGCTTTTCAGATTTATTTTCAAAACTAAAGATTAGCTACATTTTGTGTCGCCACAGGATTTGCATATTAAGCAACCATCTTCATACACAACAGTTTCTTCTTTACAAACAGGGCATAATTTTTCGGCGGCTATGGTTCCGTCTGGAACATAGCGTTTTAATGCACGTACAACTCCGTTTTTCCATGTGTTGATATTATCTTCTGGTACAGTTAGGTTTGAAATTAAATCAACCACATAGGTCAAAGGCATACCATGACGTAATACTCCTGAAATAAGCTTGGCATAATTCCAGAACTCTTGTTCGAATGAACGAGAAAGTGCTGGGAGCACGATTCTATATCCTTGTTTATCATTGAATTCAAAATCGTAACGTGTGCGTTCTCCTTTTTTCTTAACCTTTGTAACCCATCCCGATTCTACATAAGGTGGAAGATAAAAGTCTTCGGCTTTACCAGTAAAAACTTCATAGGGTTTATCGTTTATTTTACCGATAACTGCTATCCACTTTTCATAATTATTCTGAAAACGAATTATGTCGGCATCAATTGTTTTTGGACGTGCAGGAGCTATTGAATCACGAAAATCATCTTTTTCATCCTTTTTATCTCCTTTTACTAGTACACCCGAGCGTGAACCATCACGGTAAATTGTCATACCCTTGCAGCCGCTTTCCCATGCTTTTAGATATATTTCGCTTACTAATTCTTCAGTTGCGTTTTCAGGAATATTTACAGTCACACTTATCGAATGATCAACCCATTTTTGTATATCACCCTGCATTTGTACTTTATTCACCCAATTAATGTCGTTGGATGTGGCATTAAAATAAGGAGATTGTTGGATAATTTTGTTTAATTCGTCATCGCTTTTAGACTTAACATCCTCAATTTTATATCCGTTGATTTCGAGCCAGGTTTCAAATTTTGGATGAAAAACATTGTATTCTTCCCATGAGTCACCAACTTCATCAACAAAACTTACACTTACATTTTTATCATTGGGGTTTACTTTCCGACGTCGTTTGTAGGATACCATAAATACTGGTTCGATACCAGATGTGGTTTGTGTACAAATACTAATGCTTCCGGTAGGTGCTATAGTTAACATGGCAATATTACGTCTACCTACTTTTTTCATCTTATCATAAACATGTGGTGCATGTTTTTTGATGCGTTGAATAAATGGGTTGTTGATTTCGCGAGTTGCATCAAATACTTCAAAGCTACCGCGTTCCTCTGCTAAATCAACTGATGCACGATATACTTCAATTGCTAGCAACTTATGTACTTCTGTAGAAAATGTTATTGCATCACTTGATCCATATTGTAAACCTAAAGCTGCAAGCATGTCACCTTCTGCTGTTATACCGATACCCGTTCTTCTTCCTTGAATTGATTTTTCACGGATTTTTTCCCACAACTGTCTCTCAGTTTGTTTTATTTCATCTGATTCGGGGTCGGCATCAATTTTAGCAATAATCATATCAATCTTTTCTATTTCAAGATCAATAATATCATCCATTATACGTTGGGCCATTCTGGCATGCTTGGTAAACAAATCACCATTAAAAAATGCTTCTTTTGTAAAGGGCTGTTCAACATAGCTATATAAATTTAAAGCCAATAATCTACAACTGTCGTATGGACATAGTGGTATCTCACCACATGGATTTGTTGAAACTGTTTTGAAACCATATTCAGGATATACGTCTGGAATAGATTCATTAATTACCGTGTCCCAAAAAAGAATTCCTGGCTCGGCTGAAGACCAAGCATTATGAACAATTTTGTTCCAGAGATCACGTGAATTAATCTCCTTTTTATATTTAGGATTATCTGAGTTTACAGGATATTGCTGGGTATATGTTGTATCATCCTTAACGGATTGCATGAACTCATCGTCAAGTTTTACCGAAATATTAGCTCCAGTAACTTTTCCCTGTTCCATTTTAGCATCGATAAAATCCTCTGCATCAGGATGCTTAACGCCAATGCTTAACATTAGCGCACCTCTTCTACCGTCCTGAGCAACTTCGCGAGTTGAATTGGAATATCTATCCATAAAAGGAACAACCCCAGTGGATGTTAGTGCTGTATTTTTTACAGGACTCCCCTTGGGACGTATATGGGTTAGGTCATGACCAACTCCACCCCTTCGTTTCATTAATTGTACCTGTTCTTGGTCAATTTTTAGTATTCCCCCATAAGAATCAGAATCACCATCATTACCTATCACAAAGCAGTTTGATAATGACGAAATTTGGTTGTCGTTTCCTACACCAGCCATTGGACTTCCGGCTGGAATTATGTATTTGAAATCCTTGAGTACATCATATACATTTTCCTCTGAAACTGGGTTTTTGTACTTCTTCTCGATTCTGCTTATTTCTTTGGCTAATCGCCTGTGCATTTCATCAGGAGTTAGCTCATAAAACTTATCGTCGCTATCCTTTAATGCATATTTGTTCATCCATACATTAGCAGCCAGTGCATCACCACCAAAATATTCGGTGGCAGCATTAATTACCTGTTCGTGTGTATAGTGTTTTTTTGGTTCCTTTTCTTCAATAGGTTCCACCGGTTTCTCGGTAATTTTCAATTTGTTTTTAGCTAATAATTCTGTAGCTGTGCTTGTGTTTTCCAATCGTGTTCTTTCTTCTAAAACTTTATCATAAAAACTTCTCTCTTCTTTCTTTTGTATCCCTTGCTGGTCTGTGTTTTCACTAGTTTTTTCGTCGAATTTTAAGTATAAATTATTTTCCATTAGTTATACCTTGATTAAAATATTACTTGGTTATTTACCTGTAAATGAGTATTGTACAAAAAAGAGAAGATGATCTTTTTAGTGATGCAATATACAACAGATACAGGTGTCTACCGTTAATATTTATTAACAAGGCATGTGGATAAAAAATAAAATACGGGAAATTAAGTTGTTATCAGTTAAAATCACCAGAATTTTTTTTTTCATGCATTTTGGCATAGTTTTAATTGTGAAATTTGATTATGATAAAAATCACATATGGTATTACATATTAAATCATATATTGGACTTAATAGTTGAGTATAAATTTGGGGTTTATGAATACAAGTTTTCATGAAATGATGATTAGAAATCAAGGCTAAGGGATAGATAATATATTGGTTTTCGGACTCGGTAATCATCAACACCCCATGAAACATCTCCCCTTATGAAGTATCCCATAACGGTAGCTCTTGCACCTAAACCAAATCCTCCAACAATTGGTTCTTTTTGTATTTCAACCGAAATATGCATAGGTCCACTATTAATATATTTAGTATAAAGTGAATTGTCAGGAGAATATGGACTTATTCCGGTCCAGGCTGTTCCAATATCTCCAAATCCAACAAACTGAAAACTTCTCAGAAACCCTGAGCTGATTGGTGTTTTTGAGAAATATTGGAAGATGGGAAATCGTAGTTCAGAATTGATAACTACAAAACTATTTCCATTTCGTATGTTTTGATTAAACCCCCTCATATTTGTGGCCAAAGTTTGATATGCATAATCCTGTGAATAATCGATAGGAGTATCCATGTTAAATTTAGGAAATAGCCAATTGTCAACTCCACCCATGTAATATATTAGTTTATCACTTCCTAGTGATGTACTTCCTGCAATTCGATTTGCCCAAATAAATGTACGGTGAATTTTTTGATAATTACGATAATCAAATCCCAACACTATTAAATTATTACCACTATTGTTTATGAGTTGATGATACTCAGCGAAAAATTTATACCTTGTACCCGAAAGAAGGTTAATTCCCAAATCACGAGTGTTATCAAACACAAGCTCTCCTTTTATACCAGCCCAATTATTATAAACTGTTGGGGTTTCAAGGCTTATTTGATCTGTGGCTAGGGTTACATACATATCGTTACGATACATACCCGTACCTCTTATGCTAAGAGCCTCGTTAAAAGGCCATTTAAGTATGTAGAATGCTTCGTGAGAATGAACACGCATAATGGAGTAGCCGTTTGTTCCTTCCAGAGTGTTACGGTGGAATACTATTTCTTTATCTAGGCGTTTTTTTAAATTAGCATAACTAAAAATATATTCATTGTTTACAAGATTTAAGTTTAACCTTACACCACCAACAAGTCGGTGATCTTCCATTAAATCATTCATCCCAATTTGAAAAAATAAATTGAACCCTGGATTTAAATATATAGGGCCACCACCTCCGGTAAACGGCTGATAACTATAGTTTATATAATTGAAGTCGACTTGAGAAACAAGATCATTAATAAAGTAACTTACATTATAATTTAACCTTTTTGGAATAGTAAGCTTTTCATCACCTGCTACAGTAATAAGCCCATTACTATTTATTATGTATTTATTTATTTCAGAACCACCGATTTTTTCATCCAATCCTCCACCAAGTACTTCCTCTCCCTTTTCGTTTTTATAAACCATAACAAACCGTTTAAGCTTTTTCGCCTGAACAATTTCGGGTTCTTTCTTTTCGAGTTTAATAATTTTGGTTTTTGATTTATTTTTTTCTTCTTTTAATAGTTTCTTATTATGATTCTTATACAACTGTTTCATATAGTTGGTGGTATCCAGCACTAGCTTAGGAACAGTTTCATATTTTGGTGTGTTGTTTATATATATCTTATAAAGATTATCCCTAAAAATTACAGAGGCGTTCTTTCCGGCTCTGATGCTGATGCTTTGATCGATAATATCCCGAGAATAATTTGTAATCGGTTTACTATTTATAAAGTAACGATAATGTATTGTTGTGTCGACTGAGCTAACCGAACTATCAATTGTGGCAAGATATGAATTGTAAATTCCAGTTTCATCACTCAAATAGCTTATGGTATTATATCCATATGAATTGGGTTGAATTTCGTTTGCAATTGGCGTATTTGTTATTCTTTTTAAGATAGGTTCGCGGTTTGCATAATCATATACAAATAGGTCGAAATTATCCGGAACACCAACAATTGATTCGGTTTCTTTTCCTATTGTATCATTTACACGATTTGAGCTAAATACAATTTGGCTGGAGTTGTTTATGAAGCTAGGATTTAGTTCAGAATAAATGTCATCGGTAATTTTATAAAATGAACTTGCGGCTATATTGTAAACAAATAAATCCGATTGACCATTTTGCACTGCTGACATAACAAAAAGCTGTCCGTTATTCGAGAATCCAAAATCCGTTATCTTCTGTACATTGTATATTATTTGCTTCGTAAATATCTTGTCTTCAATATTATACCTATAAAGCCAAGGCATTCCTTTATCTTCAATTATAAAAGCGAGAAGCTTGCCTGTTGGATGCCATGATAGCAGTGGGTATGAATAATCTGTTTTTGTATCAATGGTTACTCCACGTTTAAAAATCTTTTTCTTTTTTTTCGTCGAAAAATTATATATATAAATCTTGTATTTCCCATATTCATTGGTAGTATAGGCAAGGTGTTTTCCAAAGGGACTAACCTTAGGTTGGCCATATCTTATATCATCTTTATATTTGATATTGAACAATCCTGAAGGTGTATTTTCATCATCCACAAACTCCGAATATTCACGCTGATAATATTCAATCCACTCAAGTGTTAGCTGTTTGAAAGGTAATCCAAGAACATACATAAAACCTTTGTCGATGCTGTTGCTCATATTGGTCATATGAATAATATTACTAACAGTAGCTTTACCATAGCGCTGGGCAATAAATCGCCATAGTGAGTGGCCAGCATATACAGCTTCTTCACCGGTTATATTGTTCACCTTGTCCCATTTTCCCGAAAGTATTCCATCGCGAACATGATTATCATACTCAACACTCCAATCAGTTCCAAGCCACGATATTATACCCACTTTATACCAATCAGGTAATGAAAAAAAAGTTGAGGTTTTTACCTGTTGTCCCATGGTACCACCAAACATTGTTTGGTTGAATAATACTTCAGCTATTCCATCGCGTATTTGTTCCTCAAAATTAACATGGTTTCCATCGAAATATAAGAATACCTTGGATCCAATAATATGTGTTATACCACCAATATTATAATCCTCGTTGGTCATTAACCCAATATTACTTTGCTTTAGATCAGTTAGATTATTAAAAACTATGAACTGAATTTTTTTATCCAAACGACTTCCAATTTTGGATTCAATAACCGGAATTTGCTGTGTTGCATACCTGGCTGTATATTGAGCAAGTTCTTTGCCATTTAAGTAAAAATAGGTGTCAATATCCCTAAATTTATAATATGTCCAATGAAAATTGCTGTACTGTACTCTGTTCTTTCCAAAGGTTTGATTTGACCCATTATAAAACTGAGCATAGTTGCTAAGCGGAAATAATAATGCAACAGCAAAAATTATTTTTACAAAAGATTTAATATTTGTCGATTTCTTCAAGTTTATCTAAAAAACAGCATCAAAATGAAACGCTAAATTATAACAAAATCCAAGCCAATTTATTATGATTTGTTAATGTGGTTACTATATTATCTTAATTTTGGCTGTTATATAAATTATTTTAGAAGAAATTATAAAATTCAATCATGATAACTATAAAAAGATTTGCGTTTAACCCATTTCAGGTAAATACTTATGTGCTTTCGGATGAATCCAATGAATGTGTAATTATCGATGCTGGAATGCAGGGAGAAAGTGAGGAGGGAGAGCTAATGGAATATATTGCAAATCATAACCTTAAGCCGGTTATACTTTTGCTTACCCATGCACATATTGATCATATTATTGGAAATAGTTTTACTGCTGATCACTATGGTCTGAAATTAACTGCTCATAAGGAAAGTGTTCCTTTTCTTGAAAATGCTGTAGCATATGCCTCTACATTTGGTTTAACCATGGATAAGGTAAAAAGTATTGATAATTTTATTGATGAGAGTACCGATATATGCTTTGGAAATTCAAAGTTAAAGGTTCTTTTTACACCGGGTCACGCAAACGGGAGTGTTTGTTTCTATTCTCAAGAAGATAGTTTTGTGATTACAGGCGATGTATTATTTAACCAAAGTATAGGACGAACAGATTTACCAACTGGTAATTATGAACTACTACAAAATAGTATATGGGAAAAATTATTTACTCTGCCCGATGAAACTGTTGCCTATCCTGGTCATGGTCCGGAAACAACAATTGGCTCAGAAAAAATAAATAATCCTTTTGTTGCCATTGGGAAATAAGTAGCTTAAAACTTTAAAATAATACTTTTTTTCAAAGTTTGTTTATGCTTCTAGCAAATCATGTATGCTTTTATCAATGGGAACCACAATAACCGTAACAGTATAATTGTTTAGAGCTTCTTCAAAACAACTTTCTATTTCATCAATTTTTTCAGCAAGATAAGCTTTTGCACCGTAACCTATTGCAAGGGATACAATATCTATATTTGGGATATCTAATCCAGGAACTTTTGGAGTATTTTCCATGAGAGCAAAAGACTTAAGGATACCATATTCCTCGTTTTGAGGAACAATAATCACAATATGTAATTTATTCTGTACAGCTGTCCATATTGCCTGAGGTGAATACTGGAATGAACCATCACCCATTATAGCAATCGTAGGCCTGTTTCTATTTGTTCGTTTTTCGGCTAAGGCTAATCCAACTGCGGCTGGCAAGTCCCATCCAAGTCCACCCGATCCCATTGTATAATAGCTATCCGGTTTAGCAATTGTACCAAGTCTCGTTTTTCCAAGTTCTGGGATATTTGATGGTGATTCTTGCACTAGGATGTATTCTGAAGGTGTTTTAAAAGACAACACTTCAAAAAGTTGTTTTGCAGTGATTGGATATTTAATATCTGATTGTAGTGACTCTTCTTTTTTTATGGTTGTATCTTCTCTTTTATTTAGATTGGGACTTCGTGGATTGACTTTTTTACAAAGTTCAATTAGGGCCAAACCACTGTCACTAATAAGGCTATCTCCTACTGCTGACTTAGCTGCATCGTACGGATCATCTGTTATATGCAATAATTTGGTGCCTTTTGGTAAATAATCACCAGGTACCCATGGATAATATCTAAAAACAGGAGCTCCAACCACAACAACCAGATCATGACCTTCCAGTTTTTTGCTTAATGGGCCAACGGCTGCAGGTAATCCACCGGCAAACAAAGGATGGTTTTCGGGAAATGAAATTCTTTCCGAAAATGGACCATTCCAAACAGGAGCCATTAGCTTTTCAGCGAAACAAATTCCTTGGTTCCAGGCATTACTTCTTGATATATCACCACCATAAACTAAAACAGGGTTACTACTTTGGTTTATAATATCTGCAAAACTAGAAATCATATCTGGATCGGGTGCTGTTTGGGTTGATGTACGTCTTAAGATATCATTGTCATCCATTTCCTGATCCCAATCATCAAGTGGTAATGATAGAAAAACTGGTCCGCTTGGTTGCTGAGTAGCCATTGCATACGCTCTCATAAAAGCACCCGGAATATCCTGTGGACGAGATGGTTCATAACTCCATTTTACCCATGGTTTAGGTAAATTTGTTGATTCAACATTAGTAAGAAAAGGTTCGATTAACAGCATGTCTCGTGTTTGCTGACCTGCGGTAATTATTAAAGGTGTTTTATTCACCTTGGCTGTTAATATACAGCCCATTGCATTACCCATTCCTGCTCCGGTATGAACATTTACAATTACTGGCTTTTTCAAACCTTGAGATAGTCCATCTGCTATTCCAACTACACTTGCCTCTTGAAGAGCCAGAACATAATCAAAATCATCAGGAAAATTTTTTAAAAATGTTTCCTCAGTTGAACCAGGGTTACCAACAATTGTGGTTAAATTAAGTTGGCGAAGAAGTTTGTAAGTGACATCGCGGACGGTTGGCATTATTGATTTTTATAATATTAAAAAAAATTAATTGAAAGCACGTTAACAAATATAACGAAGATAATGTTTTCAAAAACAAAATTGGCAGGACTTTTTACCTACTTAATCAAGATATTTAGTTATATTTTCAACGATAATATTTACATCTTGTTCCATCATACAATTGAAGTGTTTTTTTGGGCATTTTTCATAACCAATTTTACTACAAGGCCTGCAAGATAGTCCTTTAACTTCCGAAATAATATAGTTGCTTTTGTGTTCAGGCATATAAGGATACATACCAAACTCAGGAACAGTATTTCCCCAAATACTAATTATTGGCTTGTTAAATGCTGCAGAAATATGCATTAATCCGGTATCATTTGTAATAATAGCTGAAGCTTGTTTCACCAAAGATGCTGATTGATTAATGTTAAAAGAACCACAAGTGCTTATGATCTTTTTATTTGTTGAAAGATTAACAATTTGATTGCTGCGATCAATATCATCTTTGCCACCCAGCAATACAACCGGTAAGTCGAGTTTAGATATTATCTTGACACAAATATCCACCGGGAGTATTTTAGTTGTATGTTGACCACCAATCACAAACCCAATGTACCCATCTGTTAATTCAGAATTAAGTTTCTTGATATCAACTTCATCACTTTTTGGGATAAAATAATCAAGCCCTTTCATATCATTTTTAACTCCAAGTGATACTACCGCCTCAAAATATCTGTCTACTATATGAACATTTGGCAGCCTATTGATTTTGAAATTAACCAGAAACCATTTTTGAATATTTAGTTTTGGGAATGAAAAATTCGCAACCTTTAGTTCCTTTTTAAGTTTATGTGATCGAATGTTTTTTTGCAGATCAATTATTACATCAAATTTTTCATTCTTTAATACAGAAATACATTCGTCTGTTGATTTAATGAATGAATGAACCTTATCTACATTTGGGTTTTCTTCGAATAGTACTTTATATGATGTTTTGGTAAGTATATGTAACTCATTATTAGTCTGCTGTTTTATTGCCCTAACAATTGGACTTGTGAGCACAATATCACCAATGGAACTAAACCGAATGAGCAGGATTTTTTTCAATTCAATTAATTTTAATGCAAATATAGTAGTATTGTTTTATTGATGATTTTATATGAATCTACTAGTGAAACAAATATCTGATTCACATTTCGTAGTTTTGTGTTGTTTTTTTAAAGTTGATATTATGTCTCTCACTCCAACAACTAAAATACCCCTTGGTTTCACTTTACCCGAGTTTAATCTACCAGATTCCATAACCAACCATATGGTTTCATCTAAAGATATTGTGGGTAAAAGAGGAACACTTGTTATGTTTATATGCAATCATTGCCCATATGTATTGCACGTTATTCATGAGCTTGTTAAAATTGGTTACGATTATATGCCACAAGGAATAGGAGTTGTGGCAATAAGCTCAAATGATATTATTACCCATCCCGAGGATAGTCCAATAAGAATGAAAGAAATGGCTTTGTCTTTAAAATTTCCTTTTCCTTATTTATATGATGAAACACAGGAAGTAGCCAAGGCCTATGATGCAGCATGTACACCTGATTTTAATCTTTTTGATTTTGATGGAAAATGTGTTTATCGCGGTCAGCTTGATGGGTCGAGGCCTAGTAATAATATACGAGTTAATGGTAAAGATATACGAGCTGCTTTAGACTTGGTTGTTGAGGGTAAGGAAGTGCCAGAAGATCAAATTCCAAGTGTAGGATGTAATATAAAATGGAAGAAGTAATCAAATACTGATTTAAAACCTCACCATAGTTATTCTTATAATTTGGTTAAGAATTATTGTGATATTTTCTTTACCTAAATTGATATGTCATAAACAGTACCAATGCATCATTGTACCTTCCATAATCGAAAATTCTATGCACATCTCCGGTTTGGTTTTTTGAATAAATGTTTAACAATGAGTTATTAGTTCTGATGCCAACTCCAATTGCAGGAGTGATTTTATATTTGGCACCAACATTTATTTGTAAAGTAACTCTTGCTGGTTTATTATAACCCTCTTCATTGCTAATAACATTGTAATAAATGTCGCGTTCATAATAACCCATCAAAAAACCGGCTGATGGACCTGCTTCAATAATAAAACCACCTGCTTTATATTGATATAGAATGGGCATCTCAATATAGTTTACTCTGAAAATATATGAAAGGTATCCATTTTTCTCAGTTGGATTTTCACGACTTCCCTTCTGAAAATAAGTTAATTCCAGCTGAAATGACGATTTTTCACTTACATCCAAACTAACAAAACCACCTGCAAAAATTCCTGCCTTACGATATCCCGAAAAGTTATCACCAGCTACTTGTGATCCAACTAAACCAGCCATAATTCCACCATGAAATTGTTGAGCGCTGGATGAACCAACAATTAGGAATGTAACTAAAAACGCAATTAAATATTTATTTATCATATTACATATAATTGGGAGTAAAGATATAAAGTTAGATTGAATAAAATTCCTTGTGCAATTTTTTTAAC
The DNA here is from genome assembly GCA_016845105.1 of Bacteroidota bacterium. Classification (GTDB taxonomy): domain Bacteria; phylum Bacteroidota; class Bacteroidia; order Bacteroidales; family F082. The sequence continues at coordinate 14,870 of JAERTF010000094.1, forward strand.
TTTACAATAATTTTTAAGATTGAGAAACCCATGCTATTTAATAACCTAGTTTCCTGCTTTCGCTATTACTTTGTGTTTTTTGTTTTGTTGGGATTTTATAGTCAATCATATTCACAGGAAAAGAAACCAGTTGAGTTGTACAACTGTTTTGTGGTTGGATTGGAAAATCCATTTTTTAGAACATTTTCAATTGGGTATCAACGCATGATAAATGACCGGGATTTTCTAGTTGCTGATTTTAGTACACAATCAAAGTCGAAGCATACTTCATATGAAAGTAAGCAGTTTGTCTTTAGTATTCAGGATTTTAATAAAAATCGTGTATTTACAGGTCGCTATATTTCATTGGGCTATGGACGTTTTGTATTGCCTAAAATTGGATTTTATATCACAGTAGGATTTCAATATAGGTATAAATATTTTGAAGATTGCTATTATTATGACTGTGCAGGAACCAGCCGTGACTCAGAAGTTAGTTTAAGATCGGAGTATTGCAATGAGTATGCAATTAGGGGAGCTGCGGGTTTCCGGATAAATCTTGCTAATTTTAATAGAGTAAGGATTATTGCTGATTTCAATATTAGTCCCATAATAAATATTAGTTATCAAAGGCGTTTATTGATTGCAGAAAGAACAGGAACATGCTCATCAAACGAACTTTTTTATTACCCAGAACCCCAGGAAACAAATGTCGTGAGAGTATTACCAACAACTGGTTTTAGGGCAAGAATAGGAATAAATTTTTAAAAAGACTAGGTTGTGTAAAATATTGTTGTACTTTTGACCACATGATTTAACCAAATAGTTAAAGCAATTGGTAAAGAAAACGGAAAATACGGAAGAGAAGATAATTACAGCAGCCAGAGAGGTGTTTTTAAGGAAGGGCAAGGATGGGGCTCGTATGCAAGAAATAGCAGATGAGGCTGGAATTAATAAGTCGTTATTGCATTACTATTTTAGATCCAAAGAAAAGTTATTCGATGGTGTATTTACCGAAACATTTAGAAGTCTTATTAATCTAATTAATAATGTGTTTTCAACTTCAAATAATCTTGATTCTTTCATCGAAAACCTGGTTATTGGTTATACATCAGTTCTTGTTGAAAAGCCATATACAGCTAATTTCGTACTTCATGAATTGAGCAGAAATCCCCAGCGAGTTGTTGATCATATGAGCTCATCGGGTTTTGATAAACAGAGATTGATATCCTTTGTAACTGCGGAAGATGAAACTACAGTTAGACCTTTTAATCCAATTCAGATTATAGTTGATATAATATCTATGTGCGTTTTCCCATTTGTAGCAAAACCTATAATCAAGGGGTTTGTGTTCGAAGACGATGTTAAAGAATATAATACCTTTATTGATCAAAGGTCTCAACATATAATTGAATTTGTAAAAACAGCAATATTTATTCAAAAATAAATATCTAGTTATGAAAAAGATATCTGCTTTATTAACCATTGTATTTGTTTGCCAGGTATTGTTGGCACAAAAAATTGAGAGTATATCACTTGATGATTGTTATCAAAATGCAATCATCAATTATCCAAACTTTAAACAAACCGATCTTAATAACGCCATTTTTGAACTAAACATTAAAAATACTAGTACCAACTATTATCCTACCTTAAATCTAAACGGACAAATTAGTTGGCAATCTGATGTTACCAAAATTAATATTCCTGCTGCTGCTGGTTTTACAGCTCCGGAAATAAGTAAAGATTGGTATAAAATAAATTTCGATGTTCAGCAAATTATATATGATGGAGGAGTTACTTCGGGGCAAAAAGCTTTGCAGGCAACCGAAAGAGATATCTCAAATCAGGAAGTACAAATAGAGATTTATCAGCTAAAAGAAAGAGTTAATCATCTTTATTTCAATACTCTGTTTATTAATAAAAATATTGAAGTACTAAAAGTGCTGGTAAATAATCTTGAAGCTAGTATTTTGGATGCAGAAACTGCATTTGCCAATGGTGTAATACTAAAATCTGAAGTTGATAAATTAAAGGTTGAATCCATTCAGGTTAACCAACAGATAACTGAAAAGGCATCTGATTTAATTGCTATTATTGGAGCTTTAAATGAACTTACCAAGCTTAAAATACAATCGGCCGGTGAGTTGGAGATTCCCCAATTAACAATTGAAAACTACAGTTTTGTGAATAATCGTCCTGAATACCTAATGCTAAATAAATATCAGGATAAACTAAGTGCTGCAAAAAACCTATCTCAATCAAAGCGAAGACCAAAGTTTTTGGCCTTTGGGCAAGCCGGATATGGTCGCCCGGGTTATGATATGCTGAATGATAATTTTGATGATTATTATATGATAGGGGCGAGGTTGAATTGGAATATATGGGATTGGAATAAGGTTAAAAATGAAAAACAAATACTTGATATTCAAAATGAAATTGTCAATTCTAAAAAGCAGTCATTTGATCAAAGTTTAAGAGCCGATTTGTCGCAGCGTATTGAAAATATATCAAAATATAAAAAGCTGTTGGAGTCGGATGAAACAATACTCGAGCTGCAAAATAATGTTGTACAGACAGCTTTAAGCCAATTTAATAACGGTGTAATTACATCAACTACATATCTTATCGAATTAAATAAACTCTCAAAGGCAAAACTAAACTTGGAGGCCCATAAACTTCAATTAGTATTTGCTAAATATCAATATATTACGGCAATAGGTAACTTATAAAAATCTGTTATGATGAATAAATTAGTTTTAGTATTATTTCTCAGCTTCTTTATGATCACATCATGTGAATATGAAGATAATAAGTCGGATGCATATGGTAATTTTGAAGCAACAGAGGTTATTGTTTCGGCACAGGCAAGCGGACAGCTTATTCAATTTACTCCCGAAGAGGGATTAGAACTTTATCAAAACGAAATAGTTGGTTTAATAGATACAGTTGTTCTCGATCTAAACAAAAAACTACTGGAACAACAAAAAATTACCATCGCTTCTCAATACAATAATTTAAACTCTGAAATAGATGTTCTTAAACAACAGTTGAAAAACACTAAGGTAAACCAGCAGAGGATACAAAAGATGTTTAAGTCGGGAGCTGCTACCCAGAAACAAGTTGATGATGTGGATGGCATGGTAGATCTGGTTAAAAAACAGATTATTGCAATAAACACAAAAAGAGACAATGTAAGTGATCAAATTAACGGTGTTAATGTGCAAATTGATCAAATTAATGAGGCATTGAGCAAGTGTCATATAAAAAATCCCACTGCAGGTACAGTGCTTGTAAAGTATGCCGAGACTGGTGAGATTACAGGTGTTGGTAGACCATTATACAAAATTGCTGACCTAAGTGAAATGAAACTAAAAGCATATATTAGTGGTTCTCAATTGCCAAATGTTAAGATTGGTCAGGAAGTAGAAGTGTTGTTTGATAAGTCTGAAAAGGAAAATACAACAGTTAATGGGATCGTAAGCTGGATTTCGCAAACTGCAGAATTTACACCAAAAACCATTCAAACAAAAAAAGAACGGGTGAATTTGGTTTATGCTATCAAGATATTGGTAAAAAATGATGGAGCCATAAAAATTGGCATGCCTGGCGAACTCAATTTTAAATAATTTTATGATGAAGTATAAACTATGCCATGGATTAATTGTTTGAAAATACTAATGATATAAATTCGAAATAAACTAAACAACTAACTAATAATTAAAAACAATGTTTATGAAAAAAGTAATTATGTTGATTACCCTAACAGCAATGATCATATTGCCATTGATGCAGCTTCAGGCTCAAGATTTTAAGGCTGATGATGTTATTGGCAAGTGGAATACAATTGATGATGAAACGGGACGCAAAAAGTCTGTGGTTGAAATCTATAAAAAGGGCGACAAACTCTACGGTAAAATAATAAAACTTTTTAGATTACCCGATGAAGATCCTGACCCTGTTTGTGATGAATGTGACAAGGATGACCCTCGTTATAATAAGAAAATTGTAGGCATGGTAATTCTTGAAGGTCTTGAGTGGGACGACGATGAGTGGGATGATGGAAAGATACTGGACCCTAAAAACGGAAAGGTTTATAGTTGCAAATTATGGATTGAAGATGGTAATTTGCAGGTAAGAGGTTACATGGGTTTTTCTTTGATTGGAAGATCACAAACTTGGATAAGGGTTAAGTAGTTGTGTATGAGTCGTGAATAATGAATCGAAATATCATTCACTACTCACCATTCACCAATTCATCCCATGTCAGTAAATATAAAAATATCAAATATTAGTAAGAGTTATGGAGCTGTGATAGCTCTGAACGATATAAGCCTGGACATTAATTCAGGTGAGCTTTTTGGATTTATTGGTCCTGATGGTGCCGGCAAAACAAGCTTGTTTCGTATTCTAACAAGTTTGATACTACCAACATCAGGGTTAGCTTCCATTGGTGAGTTTAATGTTGTGAAGGATTTTAAAGATATACGCCGGAACACAGGTTATATGCCAGGGAGGTTTTCACTGTATCTTGATTTGACTGTTGAAGAAAACCTAAATTTTTATGCAAGCATTTTTAATACTACTGTTAAGCAAAACTATGAGTTAATTAAAGATATTTACGAACAGATAGAACCTTTCAAAAAACGCAGAGCTGGTGATTTGTCGGGTGGGATGAAGCAAAAACTAGCACTTTCGTGTGCGCTTATTCATAGTCCGAAACTTATAATTCTTGATGAACCAACAACAGGTGTTGATGCCGTCTCAAGAATGGAGTTTTGGGAGCTTTTGAAAAAGATGCAAAACATGGGAATGACAATTCTTGTCTCTACTCCATATATGGATGAAGCTGCATTGTGTGATAGGGTGGTTCTTATGCAAAATGGTAATCTGCTTGCAGTTGATTCACCTTCCAATATTGTTAAAGCATACAAAGGAGAACTTTTTGCCGTAAAGGCCAATAATATGCACCCATTGATTGATGAACTACTAACGCTCAAAAACACCAGTCAGGTGTTTCGTTTCGGTGAAACAATACATATAACTTCTACTCAAGGTGATGCAGTAGATTATGTAACAATTGTGAAAAAACACCTTGCCGAAAAAGGATATGAAGATGTTATTATTTCCAAGGTTGATCCGGTTATTGAAGATTGTTTTCTTGCATTAATGGATAAGGATGTTGAGTAATGTGAATGAAGTTGAGTCTTCGGTTGGAAATAAATTATTGGTATAAGGTATTTTGGCAATAGGTATAAGTTTGAATGGAAAATGGTTAATGATGAATACCATAAATACAAGTAAAATATGAAATCATTAAGTATTATACAATATTATGTAAAAATAGGTTTTCCCTATACCCTATACCCTATACCCTATACTCAATACCCAATACTTTCAACACATATTTAAAATATAATTACCAATTTTGAGCCAAACAGAAAAAATAATAGAAGTTGAAAACCTTGTTAAGAAGTTTGGGACTTTTACAGCAAACGATAATCTAACTTTTGATGTGTACAAGGGTGAAATATTTGGGTTTCTTGGTGCAAACGGTGCTGGTAAAACCACGGCAATAAGAATATTATGTGGTCTATCTTCTCCAACATCTGGGAAGGCTATTGTTGCTGGATATAATGTTGGAAGATATCCCAATAAGGTGAAGTCCAACATCGGTTATATGAGTCAAAAGTTTTCGTTGTATAATGATATGACAGTTAAGGAAAACTTTAGGTTCTATGGTGGAATTTATGGGCTTTCACAAAAAGAAATAGTTAATAAAACAAATTTCTTTCTTGAGAAGCTAGAAATGGAGAAAACCAGAAATGTTGTACTTAGTGAAATTCCCCTTGGTTGGAAGCAAAAACTTGCTTTTTCTGTTGCCATAATCCATGACCCCAAGGTTGTATTTTTGGATGAACCAACCGGAGGAGTAGACCCCATTACCAGGCGACAATTTTGGGAAATGATTTATGAAAATGCCGATAAGGGAACCACAGTTTTTGTAACAACACATTATATGGATGAAGCCGAGTATTGTGAAAGAGTTTCAATTATGTCGGAAGGCAAAATAGAAGCATTGGATACTCCAACTAACTTGAAGGAAAGATACAAGGTTGATACAATGAATGATGTATTTATTAAAATAGCGAGGTGATGGTGCAATGACTGAATGGTGCAATGATTGAATGGTGCAATGAATGATGCAATGAATGATTTAATAGTAATGAAATGAATAGTTAGACAAATAATGCCAAAAACTAATAGTCAATAGCTAACATCCAATAAAATGAAAGCATTTATTAAAAAGGAGTTTTTTCATATTTTCAGAGACTACCGGTCGATGGTTATACTGTTTGGTATGCCATTGGTTATGGTACTTCTTTTTGGTTTTGCTATCACAAATGATATTACTAATGTTCGCATAGCAATACTTGATAACTCAAAGGATGTTGTTACAAATCAAATAATTCAAAAACTAATATCTTCAGGTTATTTCATACTGGAAGACAATATTGAAAGCCAAAATAATATCGAGAGTATATTCACCGAAGGTAAGGTAAAGGAAGTTGTGGTTTTTGAATCGGACTTTGCAAAAAAGCTTAAAACAGAAGGTAAAGCAAATGTTCAATTAATACTTGATGCGTCAGATCCGAATACGGCTAATATAATAAGTTCATATACAAGTGGGGTGATTAGCTCATACTCACTGGAACTAATGCGACAGTCAAGCATGGTTCCATTAAAGATAAATATTGAGAGTCGGATGTATTATAACCCTGAACTAAAAAGTGTATATATGTTTGTTCCGGGAATTATAACAATATTACTAATGCTGGTATCTGCTATGATGACATCCATATCCATCACAAGGGAAAAAGAAATGGGTACCATGGAAGCTTTACTTGTTTCTCCTCTTAAGCCCATTCAAATAATAATAGGCAAGGTAATGCCATATATGCTATTATCCTTTATTAACTTGGTAGTTATATTATTACTTGCAAGGTTTGTTTTTATGATGCCCGTGGCTGGAAACCTTGTACTGCTGCTTTCCGAAAGTTTATTATTTATATTAATGTCACTTGCACTGGGAATACTAATTTCTACCATCAGTAGTACCCAACAGCAGGCAATGTTGCTATCGATGTTTGCATTAATGTTGCCTACCATATTACTTTCTGGGTTTATTTTCCCAATTGAAAATATGCCCCTACCACTTCAATATTTAAGTCATATAATGCCTTCAAAGTGGTTTATCATCATTGTTAAAAACATAATGTTAAAGGGAACGGGAATATTATATTTCTGGAAGGAAACTATTATTATTATTGTTATGACAATGTTTTTTATTGGGATGAGTGTTAAGA
>JAERTF010000095.1 GCA_016845105.1 Bacteroidota bacterium
ACTGCTGCTAACAGCACCTCATAACCAATAGCTACGCAATTGGTTAAATAGAAATAAAAAGTCGTAAATTGCTGTAAAATAAAAACTCAGAAACCTGCTACCTAAAAACCCGCTACTGGTCATAGCTGCGTACCGTTAGCAACCAGGCAAATCCCACCGCACAATTAAACACATTTGGTTTTTATCTTCTCAATAGCCAATTGAAAAACCAAAAGAGTTTAATTCTTGCTAACGCTCATTTTGAAAACTTATTTATTAAATAATTTGTATTAACTTTGACTTAACCTCATTTTTAACCAAAAAACTCTGAATCATGAAAAATTTATCGATTAATATTATTGCGAATAGCCTGCTATTAACTCTATTCTTAACAATTTTCATTACACATTTATCGGCGCAAACGATTACCATTAATACTACTTATTCCGAGAATACAGAGATTTATCCATTCGGAACAGCGGGACAAGCCTATGGGCTAAAAATTAATGGAAATATTGAACTTGACTCAGATACCAGCCTGGTTAGAATCATTTTGTTGGACTCACTTTTCAATGAATATCTTGTATATGAGGCTTACCCTTATATTTGTACAAGTAGCCTATTATCTTTAGAAAATGTTTGTGATGAAACCTGTTTTTCAAATGGTTTTGTACCATCCTCACTTGAAATACAAATCGTTTCCGGTGAATTAGAACTTGTCTCAATAGTATTGGATACAACTACAACAACTGATGCAATAACACAACAACAAAATATCAAAATGGACGTTGAACTTGACAAAGTTGACAATATAAAGGAAAACATTCTAAACTATCAGATGATATGGTTTGCAGATACGAATTCTATTTCAAACCTTTCATATCAAAGTAAAAAAGTATTATTTGGTGAAAATTACAACTTAGGTGGACTTGATTATTACCTTGGAGGTGTTTATGATCCAACACCAAATACTGAAAATGAAGATGACGATTCTCCATTGGTTCCTAACTTTGACTGGAGAAATAGACATGGTGCGAATGATACAACAAAGGGAGACTACTATTTTGCCAATAATGAAGAAGGTAAACAGGGATGGCTAACAAGTATAAAATGGCAAGGTGAGGAACCCTCATGTAAGAACCTATGTTATATCTACGGTCCTTTGGCTGCTGTTGAAGGAGTCGCAAATATATATTTTAATCAGCACCTTGACTTTTATCTCTCAGTCCAAAATATACTTGAATGTCGTTATTTTAATAGTAACCCATGTGCAGGAGGAGACCCAGATAGTACGCTTGCAGAACTAAAACAAAATGGTGTAGTTAATAATACCTATTATGAAAGAAGGAATTATCCTCAATATGATTGCATGGAAGAACTCGACACAAATGATTATTTATACACACTAAAAATAACAGACTTTGAAGATCCTGTAACATATCCTGTATTAAATCGTGTGGATACACTAAAGAAAACATTGATAGAAGAAGGTCCTGTAAAAGTTACAGTTAGTGGCTATAGTAGTACACAATACCATGTTATGGCACTAGTAGGATATGGGACACTTGCCGTTGGAGATACCTTTTTTCTACATGATGTTTATGATTCAGTTCAAACAGTTGTAGTTCAGGAGGGTTCACCATATATTGGTGACCTTTATTGGATATATAAGAATAGCTGGGATATTAATTGGGGAGCAAATGGTTATTCATATCAATTAGATAAACACCCCTACCCTGGAGATCCTCAAGCTATAGTATTACCTATTATTGTTGATCATGTTAGTGATTCCATTGAAAAATTATACTTTGACAAAGATAACGATGGATACTATAACTGGGGCATAGGGGAAAGACCCAGCAGTTGCCCAAACACAGAACTGGATAGTGATGATAGTGAACCAAGAATTGGCCCATTTGATGAGAATTATTTTGGTAAAAGAGTTGCCCCTGACATGAAAGTAACCTCTCAAATTGAACCTGGCACAACGCTAACAATTGAAGATGATGACTTTGTAACATTTACAGATACCTCAAACCGGGAAATCACATTTAAAATTACAAACTATGGAAATGCACAACTTAATTTGTTTTCATTTAATCCAGTTACCTCCTCTGACACATCAGTTTTCAAAATCATAGATCAACCTTCATCCAAAATCTCTAAAGATGGAGAGTTCTCAACATTTACTGTTGAATACACTATTAAAGACGGTCCTGGTTATGATAATGCCATTATAACCATACAAACGCAGGAACCTGAATACGGTAATTTTGAATTTGTATTATCAAACTTCATTTGTCCTGATAGCCTTGAATCAAACATTATAATTTCTGATACTGCAAACTGGGATCACTGCGGAATTTTAACGGGCAATATATATGTTCAAAGGAATGCAGTATTAACCATTTCGGGTAAATATGGTTTTGTGGAGGAATCTAACATTTTTGTAAGCCCGGGAGGCCGATTGATAATTGATGGAGGGATGTTATCTAATGCCTGTGGTAGTAGCTGGAATGGTATTGATGTCTGGGGAGTTTCAAAATTCAGTCAGTTTGTAACTAAAAACCAGGGATATTTAAAACTTCAGAATTCAGCGTGCATAAATAATGCTATTATTGCTATCGAAGCAGCAAAAATCGTTAACGGGCAATACAAAACTGACTCAACTGGTGGAATAATTTTATGTTCAGATGCAAAATTCCTGAATAATTCCAGGGATATAATTATTTACCCGTTTAATAATACACACCCTACCTCAGGTGAAAAAGTCTTAAACTTATGCTATTTTCATAATACTGAATTTATAAATACAGTCTGTTCTCCAAATGCAAAGGTTAGCCTTTGGGGAGTTGAAGGTATTTCTTTTAAAGGTTGTTCATTTACCAACGACTATTACTCCTTTGTATCCTGTGATAAAGGTATCGGCATAAATAGCTTTAGTTCAGGCTTCTATGTTGATGATTACTGCCTGGATGACATATATCCATGCAACTCGTTTCAACAATCTATATTTGAAAACCTTGAATACGGAATTTACGCATATAACGGTGAGTTAAGTAAGTATATATCAATTGATACAGCCATATTTAAAAACAACCTCACTGGTATATACATGAGTATGGTCGATAATCAAAGTGTTATTCGTAATAGTTTTATCTTTGATGAAACTCATGATTTAACTGGAGATACAACTATTGGACTATATCTTGAAACATGTACCGGATACCAGGTTGAAGAGAACTATTTTACAAACACCACTGATAATATTACAACAATGGGAATACAAATACTCACATCTGGTGGTGCCTACAATGAAATATATAACAACACATTTAGTGGATTTACAACCGGAATCTCGGCAGCAGGTGGAAATCGTGATATATCCGGAAAAGGGCTTTGTCTTAAATGTAATGATTTTGATGATTGTACAACAGACATTTTTGTTTCAAATGGTGATTTGCCCAGTGGTCCAACGATAGGTATTGCTGAAAAACAGGGTGATTTTGGTTATAACGCCTCTCTTGGAGTAGACACTAATGCAATGGCAGCTGGTAATACCTTTACAGTTGATCCAACTGGCAATAACTATGAAATTAATGATAGTTGTAATTCTATTTACTATTATCATCAAGAAGACAATGTACCTTATAAAATACGACCACTACCTGTAACTACAAATGTTATTAGGGTAGAAGACATTTATGCTAAATACTCTAAAGACACTTCTTGTTCATCTAACTTAAATGCATCAATAATTGACGAATTATTAGAGAAAAGCATTGTTACAAGCGAATTTCTTGTAATTTCAGCATATAACGACACTTTGGATTTGCTTACTGATGGAGGAGATACTGATGCTTTAAATAACGAAATTCAGTTTAGCCTACCTAATGAAGCCATAGAATTACGGCAACAACTCCTTGATGAATCACCATATTTAAGTGATACAACAATGAAATCGGCAATTGATAAAGAAGATGTTCTTCCAAATGCAATGATTAGAGATGTACTTGTTGCTAACCCCCAGTCTGCAAAAACACCTGATGTTTTACAGTCAATTGATAACAGGATTGATCCAATGTCGGAATATATGAAGTCTGAAATTATGGCAGGACAACATGTAGTTGGAGCAAAAGAATTACTTGAACAAAAGCTTGCTTTTCATAAGTCGAACAGGGATAAATCTCTAATGAAACTGGAAAAGCATTACATGAGTGATACCCTAAACCCTAGCTTATCAAATGACAGTCTAATGTCTTTATGGGGCCAGGAGCCATACCATGTCGCTAAATATAAACTTTCACTATTTTATATAAATGTAGGTGACTCTTCAAATTCCTTTAGCACACTTAATGATATTCCAAATGTTTTTGAATTAAACGAAAAAGAAGAAAGTTATCACGAGGATTTTGAAGTGTTGTTGGATGTTCTGGAAAGAATACACTGTGATTCCATACTACTTGATAATGCTTTGGTTCAATCACTTTTATCAATCCACTCGAATAGATCAAAAGCCGGGGTTTATGCAAGGAACCTTCTTATTCAAGATAGTGTTGTTATTTACAATGAGCCCATATTCTTACCTGATTTGTATAAATCCAGCCCAGCATCAGAATTTACATATCCTGAAATTGATAAGGAAAGCCAAATTGCTATCTTTCCTAATCCTGCAGGGAATTATTTCATTATTGAATTTGAGATATCAAAGTTCAACAACAATTCAAAAATTGTTATTTCAGATTTAAATGGTAAACTAATTAAATCATTTATACTCGAACAGGGTACAAACCAGCAAGTAATTCCAACAGAAGGTTTTGTAAACGGAACGTACCTGGTTCAATTATATCAAAATAATAGCCTTATTGAAGTTGAGAAAATAGTCATAATTAAGTAATACAACAATGTCGAAATACATCCTTATCATTTTCATTATGTTATTTACATTAAATAACATTAGATCACAAACGCGGTGGACACAGAATTATCTTGAAGGTCAAGATCCTTTTGCTTGTGACATTATCGAACATTATGACAATGGCTATCTTTTACTTGGTACTTTTGGTCCAAATTACCCTTCCGTTAATTGGCTAATTAAAACAGATATTAATGGTGAAATTATCTGGAACAAAACAATAGGCTCAGCATCAACTGTTGTTTCATTTCAAGAAGCTGAATCTATGCCTGATGGCTCAGTTATTATTGCAGGTGGCACATACTATTATGGGGTAAATAATTCTGATCCTTTAATAATGAAAATTGATTCTTGTGGCGAAAAAGAATGGTGTAAAGTATTTATTGAAGATGGAAATAATGTTTCATATGCAGTTGAAATTACACCTGATAAAGAAATAGTAATATTGCTTAGATATATGAATCCAGACTATATTAGTGATCGCATTTGCTTGGCAAAACTATCTAATAATGGAGATTTAGTTTGGAAAAAGTGTTATAATAGCAATGATCCATATATCCATAACCCAGATGCTATGGATTTAACAATTTGTCCAGATAATGGATTCTTAATAACAGGTTTGTGTGACTATCGTGATCCAGAACCACCGCATTATTATTGGATCAAACCATATTATATCAAAACTGATTCGCTAGGAAACTTTGAGTGGGAAACTATTATTCATAAGGAATCGAAAAATCCTGGAGGAATAGCATATTCAACTGTTATTAATCCCGACTCGAACTATTTCTATTCTTCTCTAAGCCATTACTATTACGACCCATATCAAGATGCTCCAGCAATTGCCAAGATAGATCTACAAGGTAACGTTATTGATATTTATAATGTTGCTGAACCTAACGAAATCGGCAAGCTAGTTGAAGCTAAATTCATTTCAGATACTACTTTAATGGCCAATGCATCCTGGGGATATGAGTCGGATCCATCTCCAAAAGCTATAATAATTGATACATTAGGCAACATGATTAATTCTTCGGTTTTATTGGATAATATTTGGATGGCTGAAACCGAAGTAACATTTGATAAAAAACTATTGTACTTAACTAACGATGTTGACCAAAACGATAATTTTAGCACTTACCTTTTTAAACTCGATCAACAACTTGAAAGTGATACAATTTATACAGGTCAGTTTAATTATGATAGTTTATGTCCATATCAGATTGTATCCGATACAATTGTCCAAAACAATTGTGGTTTAATTGTTGGTAATGAAGAAATATACTACAATTCCAATGAGTCAACAAGTAGATTGTTAATCTATCCTAATCCTGCCAGAGAGAGTTTTACAATTGAAATAGATAATTATCAAGCTAATGAATCAATTATTTACATATATGATATTCATGGAAAAATGATTACAAATTCAACTATTGCGAAAAATGAAAATCTGACTCAAATAAATGTTAAGGACTGGAAAAAAGGTCTGTATATAATTAAACTGTATGATAAAAACGGTACTGTGGCCTATGGAAAAGTTATGATACAATAAAGAAAGACTTTCAGACAAATTAAAAATAAATTAAGCCTTACTTCGCTATCAAGCACATTGTCAAGTAGCTCAAAAAGCTGACACGCAGCCTAAACTTGTCAATAAGCTTGCCAGCCCTACCGTACAGAAAAGAAAGCCCGGTTGCTAACAAAATGTATAAGTCATTGGGCAGTAAAGTAATAAATAGATTACAATTGCAAAAATGAAATTTGCTTGTAAATTGAAAATTTGTAGTTCCAATGCCCAACGCCTCATACACAACCCGTTAG
>JAERTF010000096.1 GCA_016845105.1 Bacteroidota bacterium
GTAGGGAACGATTATATATAGCTTTTCTCGTTCTGTTCGCGTTGTAGTTGTATTTGATTTCAAGATATTTAGTATCATCAGAATTATATTCTTCTAAGCTTATTAAAACAGAATCGTTTATGTAGTTGTAATTGCAATATGAAAATAATGTATCGTCTCGATAGTTACTAACCTTTTCAATATACCCTTTTGTGTTATAATGAGTAATAGATTCTTCTGTAATTTGTGGAGGAATATCTGAGTTTTTAGGTAATGAGTATCGCATTTCATGAATCGACTTTGTCGAATCAGATAGGTTTGCCATCCTTAAATCTGAAATTTGACAAGTTACCAAGTTTATAATGATAACTTGGAACAACATTACTATTAATACCCGATTCATTTGTTTGCTTTACTTTCTTGGGTATAAATGTAATAAATATTTAATCAGTGAAATATTAAAACCTCTAATAATCTCTGAAATCCTTCTTCTTATTTAATTTCAAATCCTGTAATATGGATGCCTTTACATTAATTGAAAAGTTCCAGCTTTGGCGCACCCCCAATGGTGTCCAGCTAAACCTCATCTCCCAACAATGTAGGTCGCGATAGAGGTTGACTGTTGTATACGAAAGTTTATTACTTGTAAAATCCCAACCCGAATTAAATGTAAATTTCCATTTGGGTGTTATATTCACTTGCCCTGAAAAAGAGAGTGTTTGAACAATTGTTTTGGTTGGAACCTTAACATAGTTTATATATTCAAGGTTATTTGTGTATGTGAAATTATAGTTGAAATTTACCGACCAGGGAATACTCCAATCTACATAATCGTCAGGATTATCGTTGATTTCGTTTATTTCAGCATTTGTGGCATTTTCTGGTTTTTCCTTTTTTTTGAAATCTGTATCGCCCAGTTTAAAACCAAAACTTAGTCTCCATGTAGTATTGTCCAACCTAAGCAATCGTCTATTCACATCCCATTCAAATTTATTTAGCCTAATTTTTCCAGATGTGTCTGTTACATATGGATCCCATACCGATCCGTACTGAATATTGAAGTTTTTCCAAAGAGTAGTTCTTCCCGACATGGTGATCATCGACATATTTAACGAGTCTTTGGCCAGATCATAATTTCCAGATATGCTAAAGCTTTCAATAAGTTTAATTTTCTTTAAACCTGTAATAGTATCTTTTTTTGACGGGACTTTTATTTCAAGATTGTTTCCCAATGTAAATCCAATTCTTCCCGATTCCTGTCCAGGTGGAGAACCATATAGACTACCCTCAAATTCTGAGTATTGAATTTCATTTCCATCTCCGTCAATATAGGATCCGAAGTATCCATAATTATCACTACCAAAATCAGGCGTGTATGAGAAATTTATACTAGGTGTAAGAACATGTCTTATTGCCCTAACTGGTCCCTTTTTAAAGCCAACCATTCCAAATAGTTTTGTTGATAGTGATGATGAAAAACTATAATCAAATGCATTTCTAAAACCATTTACAGTATCAATTACTACTCCCGGAACAATGGTATCCCCTCCAGAATAGGTAGTGTCATTTTCCCATGATTTCCTGATACTTCTGCTATACATTCTATCAGTGAAGTTTATTGAATTACTAAGGGTAAAGTATTTTAAAACTTTTAGGGGTAAACTTATGGGAATCTTGTGAACAGCTCCTGCCTGCATATTATTTTCAATCGTTGACTGATCGAACAACACTGAGTCGTAAGTACTTATTTGATTTTTAGAATTCATTGTATACGAAACACTCAGGTCTTCATAAAAGCGTTTCTTACCTTTGTTTTTGCCCTTAAGAGGATAAAATCTGTTTACTGTAAAAGTCATTTCAGGCAAACTAATATCAACAACATGAGTTTTTGTATTTTGGCGATGGCTTCCATTTAAGGTAAGAAAAAACTTACCTCCCCAATTCTTTTGATATGCCACACTAGATTGGAATTCGTTTGACAGAAAATCTTCGGTCGAAACCACATTATATTTAACATAGTTGGCACTTACGATATTAACATCTGCCGAAAAGGTACTATTTGGCCGTGCTTTGGGATCCTGACGGTGTGACCACCTAACTTTAAAATCGGTGCTTTTTGAATAATCAGGAGCACCTTTTGTTCCAACTACGTTTTCAGCATATCCCAAATTGAAATCTCCACTAAATTTATACCTTTTCTTGTATCTAAACCTAGGCTTAATACCCCATCCTCCGCGCGAGTAAATATCGCCCAGTACAGTTAAATCCATATACTCATTAATAGCCCAATAATAACCTCCATCTTCCAGATAAAAACCACGATTTGTGTATTCACCAAATGTTGGTATTACAATACCTGAGGTTTGTCCACTTTTATTGGGAAAGAATCCAAAAGGAAGACCAAGGGGTGTTGGCATTTGCTCGATCTCCATATAGGCTGGCCCTGTAACTATTTTCGAATCGGGGATAACTCTGGCTTTTTTAAATTTAAACCCAAAGTGAGGATGTTCCTCAAGGTTACATGTTGTATAGTTTCCATGTAATATATTAACGGTGTTATCTTCTAGTTTTTTAACCTTACTTCCATGTAAGAACCCATTTCCATCTTCAGTAACAACATTGGTAATCATACCCTTCTTGGTATCGAAGTTATATGTCATTGTGTTCGATTTAAAGGTCTGGTCACCCTGAGTAAACTCGGGCAAACCAAGCATTTTTCCAGTTGAGTCTTCTATTCCGGCAGCAAAAACCGTATTGCTGTTTAAGTCCACTTCAATGTAATTGGCTTTTAGAGTAATGTCGTCGTACTTAACAACTGCTTCACCAAATAAAAACACCTTCCTATTTGCAATATCCTGCACAATTGAATCAACAGCAAATCTTTCAACTTTGGCATCAATGCGCGCGCGTGATTCATTTTCCACAATAACAGTGTCACCACTTATACTTGTTGCAATAATTGTATCTCCAATAATTGTGTCGTTGTAAACTAGAGTATCGCCTTTTGCAATTGAAATAGAGTCAAGTTTTGTATTCAACGAATCAGGATGGAAATCTACTTTTGGCAGTAATACCTTAGCCTTGAGCTCGTTAGGGAATGTACTAATCAGCAATAACCATAAAGCGATTAATAATTTTATGAAAGTATTACTATTAAACAATGTAATTCTATTTATCTTTTTATCCCTAAAATTTATGCAAATATAATTCCAAAAATCAGAAGCATAGCAGCATACAATTATTTTGATCGATACAATGTGTAACGTATTTATT
>JAERTF010000097.1 GCA_016845105.1 Bacteroidota bacterium
ATACAAGATGTGGTAGCCTGGAAATATTTAAAAAGCCCGGACTGGTGAAAGAAACACTCGGTAAATTGGGGGATTTGACTCGTGTTTAATTATACAATTATTGTGGTCTACTAAAAAAATGAATTGGTAGGAATTATAAACGTCTTAATAACCGGATATTGTGGGGGCGTTTGTAAGTCTGAAATTCAAAATCAAATAGTGAAAGTCCACTCTTTTCTTTCTACAAAACTGCTCACCAATAACAAAAAGGAATCCATCGCCAATTTGAAAGGTGGGGTGAGTCACTTTAATTGATAAAGTCAACTTTACTAAATTGTTATATTTTTTGGCAAATCATTTCACTCATAGCAAAGCTTTTGAATCATTTCCTTCAGTTTTTCCATTGAGAAAGGTTTTGGCAAAACAGCATCAAAACCAGAATTTTTAAGTAGCCAGGGAGTACCTGACATCCCAACCACAGGCACTTCAAATTTTTTTTGGAATTTGATATAATCAAGTATCTGTCCGCCATCAATTTCAGGCATTTTCATGTCTAATAAAATCAAGTCATAATAATTCTCATTGAGAATCCGAACTGCTTGTTTTCCATTTGAAACGATATCCACTGTCATACCTAATCGTTCCAAACGTTGTCTCAGCATTTTCAGGATGGGAATTTCATCATCTATAATCAAAACACAGAAATTATACATCATATGTCAAAACAGCGGTTCCTGTTACAGTTCAATTTCGAACCAATTAAAAACCAGACATCCCCCATAGAGAAAGTCTGGCCGCTGTTTCTGATCTTCAGTGCAACCCGGCTATCTCTTTAGAAAGACCCGTGGCTTTCCGTCCCTACCTCACGACAGGTTTGGCAATAAGTCTGTATCAATTATAACTTCATTTGCTTATTTTTCAAATTGTAAATTTTTAAAGCTGTGTTCCATCCAAAACTCTTCGGATGGTTTTTGCCATATCCGTTTTAACGATAGGTTTCATGAGAAACGCGTTTACCCCTATCGCTTCAGCATTATCCCTATTGATTCTCTCGCTAAAACCTGTACAGATAATCACCGGAATATCTGGTTTGATTTTTTTTATCTCACCTGCGAGTTGATCCCCGGTCATGTTTGGCATCGACATGTCAGAAAGAACCATATCAAACTGATCGGAGTTGGTTTTAAACGCTTCAAGCGCTTCTACGCTGCTTGTTCTAACTGAAACCTTATAGCCCAGACGCTCTATCATTTGTTGCTCAAGTTTGGCAATAGAAGGCTCGTCATCAACCAGCAGAATATGTTCATTTCCTGTTTCCATTTCAACATGCAAGTTATTTGAATCCTTGTCCTCAGATATTTTTAACAAGGGTAAATATATCTTGAAGTTAGTCCCTTCTCCTACCTTGCTATCGACTTGAATGTCTCCCCCATGCCCCTTGATTATTCCATAAACGACAGCGAGGCCAAGACCTGTTCCCTTGCCAGTTTCTTTTGTTGTAAAGTAAGGTTCAAAAATTTTATTTTTGATGTTATCAGGAATACCAATGCCATTATCAGCAACAGTCAGTTCCAAGTACCTGCCTGCTTTAAGAGATACGTCTATTAAATTATGACGATCGATTTTTATTTCTTTGAGGGTAATACATATTTTTCCATTTTTGTCCTGAATGGCATGATAAGCGTTTGTAATTAGGTTCATCCCAATTTGATGAATTTGCGTCGCATTTGCCAAAATTGATCCGCAATCATTTTGAATGTCGTGTTCAATATCGATATTTGTCGGGATGCTTGAACGACAAAGTTTAAGCACTTCCTTCAAGACATTCTGTACCCTTACCGGAATCATTTCACTTTCAGATTGCCGACTGAAGGACAGAATTTGTGACACTAAATCCTTTGCTCTTAAACCTGCTTTATTTATTTCATGAGCATTATCACGTTCCAAACTCCCCTTTGGTAGATCTTCTAAAAGTAATTCTGACATGCCAATGATTGGAAATAAAATATTGTTAAAATCATGGGCAATACCACCGGCAAGAGAACCAATGGATTCCATTTTTTGAGCCTGCTGAATTTGAATTTCAAGCCGTCTTTGTTCAGAAATATCAAGTAAAAACCCTCGAATGTGTTTCAGTTTTCCATTCTCATCGAATAATCCAGATGCATTCTCAACAACGGCAACCGATTGCCCATCAACCCTTCTAAGCGTTGCCTCCTCATTAATAATATCGTGATTCCTTGATATTTTGTTGATGAATTTAATTCGTTCATCAGGCTTCATAAATAATTGAGGTATTGGCGTTTCAAAAGCATCTTGCTTATTTTTGAAACCAAAAATTTTTAAATATTCCTGGTTACAGGCGAGCAATTGACCTTCAGGCGTGGTAATATAAGAGCCAGCTGGATTTTCTTCAAAGTATTCCCTATATTGCTCTTCGCTTTCTCTTAATTTTTGTTCAATTGTTTTTTTATCCGTAATGTCGCGGGTCATCGATAAAATGGTCTTTTCATTATCTATACTCAAAATTCTTGCAGACATGAGGCCAATTTTAATATCGCCGCTTTTACTTACAAATTCTGCCTCAAGGTTCTTGACAATACCATTCTTTTGTAATCCTTCGACTAGGCGTTCCCTATCTTTTTTGTTTTTCCATATATTCAAATCAATAGAAGATTTGCCAATAGTTTCCTTTCTTGAATAACCCATTATCTGGGTAAATCCTTCATTGATCTCTGTATAAACACCATCTTCAAGTCTATTTATATTAATTGCATCAGGACTGGTTAAAAATGCCAGACGGAATTTTTCTTCACTTCTATATACCCAAAATCAGTGATTAAAAAAAAGAAAATAATGAAAAACCCCTTGAAATATGAGATATTAAGGTTGTCGAAGCCAAAAAACTCATAACCCAAGAGGTTAAATTATTATGACACAAAGAGTACTTCCGTTCAAGCTTGAATGCACCAACGACACCATCACAGCACATGCCGGTCTTGTCATGTTTGGCGAGTTTATTCACGCATTGGGTCTTCCTGATCTGATTAATAGAGAACTGCCAAAACCTGGGAGCCCCCGTGGATATAAACCGGCAAGATTTATCGAACCACTTTTACTCATGCTGCATGGCGGTGGCCGCAGCCTTGAAGATCTTCGGCAGATAAAAAATGATAGTGGTCTTAAAGATCTGCTTGGCATTGAGGTTGTACCCAGTCCAGATGCCACTGGTGACTGGTTGCGACGTATGGGAAGAGGTCGTGGTCTTGAAAGGCTTGAGAAAGTAAATAAGACATTTGTCAGCAGAGTGTTAAACCTTGAGATAGAGTCTGATTTCACTCTTGATATAGACGCGACACAGATTGTTGCTGAAAAACACGAGGCGTTTATTACCTACAAAGGTGAAAGAGGATATATGCCCATGGTTGGACACCTTGCGGAAAATGGTTTGGTTATCGGAGATGATTTCCGTGAAGGCAATGTGGCTCCGGCAGCCCGAAACCTTGAATTTATAAATCATTGCTATAATCTTATGCCAAAAGGAAAAGAAATCACAGCTCTTCGCGCTGACAGTGCGACCTACCAGGCAAGTGTATTTAACTGGTGTGAAAAAAAAGGAGTCAAATTTGCCATAGGCGGCAAGCTTGATAAAGCCACAATGTCAGCCATCAATCAGATGAATCAATGGGAAGCGTACGGTGACAGACAGATCGCTGAAACTGTCCATTCTATGGAAAAAACAGATAAGGCGTTTCGGTTGATTGTGATCAAAAGGCCTGTTCAGCAGACGATTGTCCCGGACGATCAGGAGCCGGAAGATGCCCGTTATACGGTTATCGCAACGAACAGAACAGAATCGATAAAAGAAATTATCAAGTGGTACAATAAAAGAGGAGATACCAGCGAAAACCGGATAAAGGATTTAAAAATAGGCTTTGGGATGGAGCGGATGCCCTGCGGAACCTTTGAAGCCAACAGCATGTTTTTCAGGATTGGGGTTACGGCTTACAACTTATTTGTTCTGTTTAAATTGTTGGCCTTGCCATCATCAATGAAAAAACGTCAGGTACAAACGATCCGTTGGGTATTATATCAGACAGCCGGCAAAATTGTTAAACACGGTGGTGCCATTTCTCTAAAGATAAGCCGCGTTGTCCATAGCCTTTTTTCTGAAATTCGAGCCAGAAATTATGAGGTAATGGTAATGTAGAAAATATTTATTGTAGGGGAAAAATGCTGTTCAGGGACAAGTGCGTCTAAAGCTACCAATTAGGCTGTAAATTTGTCTCTATAGTCTGGTTTCTGGGACCATACTTGGTTTTTAGGTGATTTTCGATCAAAAAACAAGCATATGGAACCATTTGCTGGAGATCAGTGATATCCAATCACCGATTTTGGGTATATAAATCGTTCTTGCTTTTCGCATACGCAAATGCAATAGCAGCCAGTTCACCAAACGATTTGGCTATTTTGATATCTCTTTGAGTAAAATCCTCAGGTTTGTTCGCCATACCGATTAACCCAATCGTTTTGTTCTCCAAGATGATAGGAGCAAAAAGGACATTATTGAGCTGTACATGGCCCTCGGGCATATGTCCTGCCCACTGACCGTCAGAAAAATGATTGTCATAAGCAACATCATTCGTCCTATACGCGACCTCTCTGAGTCCCCGTATTGGCATCGGAAGATTTGGATCAACATCACACGGCAGCCCGCCAGCTTCAAGAAACAGGACTTCATTTTCCTGAGCATCCTCTGACAAAAGGGCAACGTAACCGGAATGCGCACCGATCAGTTTTGTACATTTATCAAAAATATTACGGGCGGCTTCCTCAAATGTATTACAAAAAATAATTGCCTGGGATGCTTCAAGCAGTGCAGACTCTTCTTCCCGAATCATGCGTGCCTCTTCAAGTGCTATTTTTAAATCGGATTCAACCTGTTTTCTCTTTGTTATATCCTGAGCTGCTCCCCAAAGACCAATAGTCTTACCTTCTGAATTCTGTACTGTCTCACCTCGAACCCACATCCATCCTTTGCTTCCATCTTTTTTTACCATTTCCAGTTCAAGCTCATATGGAATTCCCGTCTGTCTTGTTTTTTCCAAAGAAAACGATAATAATTCCCAGCTTTCAGGAGTAAATAATTTCATATGTTCGGTATAGGGTGGTGGCGGTAGTGTTGGGTCAAAATCATACATTTTATAAAGCTCTTCTGTCCAGAACACTTCATTAGTCTCCACATTCAGGCGCCAGCTTCCCAAATGTGAAATTCGCTGCGATGCATTCAAATCTCTCTGGCTTTGTCGCAAGGCCTCTTCGACTCTCTTTCTTTCATTTAATTCTGATGTTAATTGATTTGTATGTTTAAGAATTTGATTTTTTAGAGTTCGATTCCAGATTAAAACAGACAAAATTAAAAACAAAAATATTGAAACAATGGCAATGACACCAACCCAAAAAGTTCTACTCTTATAGAAAATGATATGATCAATGGGAATCCATTTGTTTCGGATAGATTCCCGTTCATCTACACTGATGATTTCCAATCCTTTATTCAGAATCTGATTTAATATGGGCCAATCTTTTCTTGAAGCAATTGAAAGTTTAATGTTATAATCAGCATCTCCTGCGAAACGAAGATTTGTAATACCATTTTCTTCAATTAGATAAGAAGCTGTCGCTAAATCCAAAATGGTACAATCAGTGCGATTAAAAGAAACGCTCAGCAATGCTGTTAAGTCGTCTGAAACAAGATCCATATCCAGGTAAGAATAATTTTTGGATAAATATTCTGTAATTGCGTAATTTTTTACTGTAGACACCTTAAAATTTTGCAATTTATCAAGGGTCAAAGATTCAAATTTGTCTTTTTTTACAATGATGACGTTTGGTATTTCTATGAAAGGCTTCGTGAAAAGTAAATAGCGTGATCGACCTTCAGTTGCAGTCACCGCATTTACAATGTCAATTTCATTCTTCTTAGCTGATTTAATGATATTATTAAAAGACTCAAATCGAGTTTCGTGGAGACGGAAGCCCAATTTTTTCTGTATCAAATTGAGATAATCAGTTGCTAATCCACGGCTATTTCCGTTTTTATCAACGAATGCAAAAGGCGCATAATTGGTCTCAAGAGCGAAGGTAATTTCACCGTTATGCTGTTTAAGCCATTCTCTTTCTTTGGTTGAGAGAGGATCACTGAAACAGTTTGTTACATCGCTAACCACAAAGAATATGATTAAAAGGATAAATCTATGTTGGACAAGGATTCTTATCAAGCCAAAAAAAATTTTCATCATTTCCATCAAGGGAGAAAAAAATAAATTTTTACATCAAAAGCGAAAATACCAAGTGCTAATGATACCTTAAATTGTCTTTTAAATCAATTTAAGTGATTAGATGGGATTAAATATTGGTTCTATTGAGGTGCCCCTTTTTAATAAAAGCGTTTAATTTATTTTCCAGTTCTTCGGCTACTCTGAATTCGAGGGAGAGTGCCCGTGTTTACAGCCTCTCTTTGACGCATAATATTCGGTGATTTAGATTTAGCCGGAGACTATGAAAGCATAAAGGTCTGACCCTAATACCGCTTTTGGCAGTCATTACGGTTTCACATGGGACAAAACCTTGACAAATGGATAATCTCATGCCTTGCTATAAGTGTTTTTTGAAAATAACATAAAATTTATTAATTGGATCGAGACAGATGGTTCAGAATATTAACAAACTGCTTTTACCCACCTTTGATGCCCTGACTGCACACATTGCCGTCCTGTCTTCAACGGGGGATATTATTTTTGTCAACAACGCCTGGCGAATATTTGCCAAAGATAACGGGATTCACCCCGATGTGGTTTCGATAGGAGTTAATTATCTTGATGTCTGCCATGCCGCTTCCAAATCCGGATGCGATGAAGCGGACCAATTTTTGACTGGCCTAAGGCAGGTGTTGTCCGGCCACAGAACTTCTTTTAGCCTTGAATACCCCTGTCACTCAGATGATGAAAGTAGGTGGTTTATAGGAAAGATAAGCGCTTTCTTCGTTAAAGGTGTAGGTTATGCCGTGATATCCCATGAAGACATAACAGAACGCAAATTTGATGAGATGAGATTGAAAAACAGCGAGAGCAGGTTCGCATCACTTGTCTTAAATTCTCCTCACATTATTTTTACCATAGATCAAGCAGGTGAAATTCTTT
>JAERTF010000098.1 GCA_016845105.1 Bacteroidota bacterium
ATGAAATTGGTTTTTAATTTTTACATTATTGTTATTATGGGCTTGATATTAGGATCATGCACCAATGAGGATGAAAAGAAAGACATTATTGAAGGACACCTGAATGTGGTATTACTCATTGGTGACGGAATGGGTCTAAGCCAATTATCATCGGCATTTTACTATGGTGATACTGCGCCAAATTTGGCAGAGTTTATTGAAATAGGATTAATAAATACTTCTTCTTCAAAGCAAAAAATAACTGATTCTGGTGCTGGTGCCACAGCTTTTGCTTGTGGTGAAAAAACGTATAATGGTTCTATAGGTTTTAGCTCCGACTCTGTAAGTATTCCAAATTTGGTAGAAATATTGTCGGAAAAAGGATACAATACCGGTGTTATTTCAACATCATCTGTAACTCATGCAACACCTGCTGCGTTTTTTGCACATGTAAAAGACAGGGGTCTGCAGGAAGAGATTGCTTTGCAGCTTGTTGATTCTGAAATAGATTTCTTTGCTGGTGGAGGAACTAGCTATTTTACGAATCGAAAAGATAGCCTAAACCTAATTGATAGTCTTACTAAAAATGGATTTGAAGTAAATCTTGATATTCTTAAACTAGTACCTGACGAAAATAGCAGGTATGGTTTTTTATTGGCTGATAATGGAATGCCGAAGATGATGGATAATCGAGGAGATTTCCTTCCGAATTATACACAACTTGCTTTGGATTATTTTACAAAACTTGGCAATGGATTTTTTTTAATGGTGGAAGGATCACAAATTGATTGGGCTGGCCATTCTAACGATTCGGATTATCTCATCAGTGAAATGATGGATTTTGATAAAACTGTTGGTGTTGCTCTTGATTATGCAAAACTGAAGGGGAATACGATAGTTATTGTTTTGGCAGATCATGAAACCGGAGGCTTTGCTTTATCTCCGGATAGTGGAGATTATAGTACCATAAAACCTGCATTTGCTACAACAGGACATTCAACTACTTTAATTCCGGTTCTAGCATATGGACCGGGTGCTGAGAATTTTAAAGGAATTTATCAGAATAATGAGATATTTCACAAGATTATAGAAGTAACAGACAAATAGTTGAGTTTAGTTGTTATGGCTTATTTTTGGTAATATATTTTCCAGTAATCTTGAAACAGACTCCTTAATAGTTAATTTTTCTGTGTTAATTTCCAAGGAAGGTTTGCTTGGTGTGTCGAAAGGAGAGTCTATTCCAGTGAAATCCTTTATTTCTCCCTTTCGAGCTTTTTCATAAAGACCTTTAACATCCCGGGCCTCACAAATATGCAGTGGAGCATTTACAAATACTTCAAAATAATTCTCTTTCCCAATAATGTCAGCTGACATTTTTCTGATCTTCTCTGTTGGAGAAATAAAACTATTGATGCAAATTACACCACAGTCTATAAATAACTTTGATACTTCTGATATTCTACGAATGTTTTCATACCTGTCGTCTTCCGAAAAACCAAGGTTATTATTAATTCCTGAGCGTATATTATCACCATCAAGAGTTTGGGTTAAATAGCCACAATTATTAAGTTCGGAGGCAATACAATTTGCTAAAGTTGTTTTACCCGAACCTGATAATCCTGTCATCCAAATAACTATGGAATTTTGTTTTAGAAGCTTTTCTTTATCAGTTCTTCCAAACCGTCTATTTTGTTTAGGATTTATATTCTTGTTCATTTTATGTTGTTCTTTAATATTATCATACGGTAAGAAATATTATTACTTAAGGTTCGAACAGTTGGCAATAAACCATGGGTTTAGCAAATCTTCTTTATTGTAAGTTAGATCATTTTCTGTATTCTTAGCCTGTTTAATATTTCCTCCAGCAAAAGATACTATAGCATGACCGGCTGCTGTATCCCATTCCATGGTTGGTGCAAATCTGGGGTAAACATCTGCAAAACCTTCTGCTACCATGCATATTTTAAGGGAACTACCCTTAGAAACTACTTTAATATTTTTGTGTTTTGTTTTTAAGTCTTCAATATAGGCTTTTGTTTCTGATGATAAATGAGACCGACTTGCAACAACTCCAAAATAATCTTTGACTTTTTTAAGAGGGAGTTTTTGAGATAAATTAAGTATTCCATTGATATTATGAATATGGGTGGCTGCATCATTTAGTTTATAGGCTCCAAATTCAATATCTCCAAAATAGAGCTCATCTAATACTGGTGCATATATAACACCTAATATTGGTTTTTGATTTTTTACCAAAGCTATATTTACTGTAAACTCATCGTTTTTCTTAACAAATTCTTTTGTGCCATCTAGGGGGTCAACAATCCATAATTCTGGCCAGTTTTTCCTCACAGAGTAAGGAATGGATTTTCCCTCTTCACTTAAGACTGGAATCCCAGTTGGTTCAAGAAAAGACATAATTATTTCATGGGCATTTTTATCAGCAATTGTTAACGGAGAATCATCATCTTTGAACTCAACATCAAAACCAGAATTATAGATTTTCAATATCTCAATACCTGCTTTAATTGATGCTGTGATTGCTATATTAATGAGATTTTTCATTTAGTGTAATTTGAATAAATGTAACGAACAAAGATATAAGCATATTTCATCTTTTCCATAATTTCCACCAGTCTGTTTATATTTGCAAAATCAAAATTGTGTATAATCAATTATGTCAAAAAAGAAAAAACATCCACAAAAGACAGCGCTTTTTGTCCAGGAGGGGATATCACAGCCTTCACAGTTAAATCCAAACCTAAGTTCAGGAGTGGGTCGTTTTAAAAAAGACAGGTTGAGTGTTGACGATATATATGAGGGAATTATAGGTGGTGACAGAACATTACTTAGCCGTGGCATTACATTAATTGAAAGCTCGCTTTCAAAGGATTTGGAGGAAGCACAGCTGCTGATTCAGAGATGTCTACCTCACTCTGGTAGTTCATTGCGAATTGGAATTACCGGTGTACCAGGTGTTGGTAAAAGCACTTTTATTGAAACTTTTGGACTAAACCTAATTCGCGAAAACCACAAGGTTGCGGTTTTGGCCATAGACCCAAGTAGCAATCGTACAAAAGGAAGTATACTCGGTGATAAAACTCGAATGGAAGCACTAAGTGTTTCTAAAAATGCATACATACGACCATCAGCAAGCAAAGGAACACTTGGAGGAGTTGCAAGGGCAACACGTGAAGCATTGTTGCTATGTGAAGCAGCAGGATTTGACATTATTTTAATTGAGACAGTTGGAGTTGGTCAATCCGAAACCGCAGTAGCACAGATGGTTGATTTTTTTCTACTACTCATGTTAGCCGGTGGTGGGGATGAGTTACAGGGTATTAAACGAGGAATTATGGAAATGGCTGATTTGCTCGTAATAAATAAAGCCGATGGTGATAATGTAAATAAAGCAGCTATGTCTGCTTCGGGATATAAAAATGCATTACATCTTTTCCCTGCATTGCCAAATGGGTGGGTGCCAGATGTTATGATCACATCAGCAATTAAAAACACTGGTGTCATGGAAGTTTGGGATAAAATTAAAGAGTTCGTTTCTCAAACTAAGTCAAATGGTTTTTTCGATAGTAATCGCAGAAATCAGTCGCTTGAAATAATGAATGAAACCATTGAAGAAAATCTCAAGAATAAATTTTTTAATGATGCATCTGTAATTAAACTATTGCAAGAGTATAAAAATCAGGTTTTAAATGACATATCAAACCCGTATGAGGTTGCCAATAAGCTGCTTAAGAGTTATTACAATGATGTCGAAAATTAAAACTCAACTATTTTTTTAAACTGATTCCTTTTTCAGCGAGTAGTTTCTTTATTTCTGGTAATGCTGATTTTGCTGCTTCTATTCCTAGTTTATACATTTTCTCATTGTCTTTTCCACTCATCAATGGAATCCCTTTTAAGTCGGGTGAAATTAATATATCCGCAAGTTCAAGTTTTTGTTCGGTTAGGTTATGAGTAGCAACTAAAAATGCCCTTTGTATAACATCTGTGTAATTGTTTAATTTGGCAACAGTATCAAATGCCATAATGTTTACTGCGATAATTATTTTTGAGTTATACTCTTTCGCAATATCGCAAGGAACATTATCAACAATACCTCCATCAACATAAGTTGTTCCATACATTTTCACAGGCTCAAATATACCTGGAATTGCACAAGATGCATTTACAGATGGGGCAATTGGTCCTGCTTTAAGAGCAACTGATTTGCCTTGTTCAATATCAGTTGTCATTGCAATAAATGGAATTTGTGTATCCTCAATATTTTTATTCCTAATATACTTAAGCAGATAGTTTTGAAGGCGCTTACCAGATACAAAACCTTCCTTTGATCTGAAAAGTGAAAAATCAAAAACATCTTTAGCTTTGGTATTTTCAACCAATGGAAGTAAGGTATCTATATTTGGATTATCAGCATATAATGCACCTACCATGCTTCCTGCGCTTGCTCCAACTATTAAATCAATTGGGATACCCTCATCTTCCAGCACTTTTATTACTCCAACATGAGCCATCCCATGAAAAGCACCGCCTCCCAATACCAGGGCAACATTGGGTTGACTAGTCAACACTCTGGCAGGAGGTTGATGTAAAGGAGAGTCTACGACCATGAATTTTTTCGAACATGAATTTCCGGCAACAAATAGTATAACAGTTATAAGTAGGTTTTGAAGTAGTTTTTTCATGATTTTAGATTTTACAACTAAACACAAAGTTAAAAAAAATCACTGGTTTGCAATTATGGTAATTAGAATGATATTTTAGAGTATCTTTCAATCGAAATTATGACCAAAGATAGAAATATGAAAAAGATATCTTTAATTACATTATTATTCATTAGCTATTCTCTTATTTCACAAGATACATTAACTGTATTGCATTATAACCTTCTTAACTATGGTAACTACACTGATTATTGTACATCCGAGAATAACAATATAGCCTTAAAAGATCAGTACATCAAAACAATTATTGAATATACAAAACCGGATATATTTACTGTAAACGAAATATCAAATTCGTTGGCAATTCAGCAACGAATGTTGGATAATAATCTAAATACTGGTGGAATTGACTATTACAAAAAAGCAAATTTCATAAAAGATGCAGATTCTTATATTGTTAACGCAATGTATTACAATTCGCAAAAATTAATTTTGAAATCACATACGATTGCGCAAAGTTATATCCGAGACATAGATTTGTATGAGCTGTATTATAGGTCGGATGATTTGAAGGATGGTGATACTGCCTTTTTAAACTGCATAGTTGCACATCTGAAATCAAGTAGTGGAGATCAAAATCAGGAAAAAAGGCGCAAAATGATTAGCAACACAATTAACTATCTAGAATCCTACAATCCTCCATCTAATTCATTGTTTTTAGGAGATTTTAATATTTATTCAAGTAGCGAACCCGCATACCAATTATTGATTAATAATCAACAGTCGGATATTGTTTTTAATGATCCTATAAATACTCCGGGTGCATGGCATAATAGCTATACTTACCGGAATGTACATACCCAGTCAACACATTCATCACAAAATGGCTGTGCTGCTTCGGGAGGAATGGATGATCGTTTTGATTTTATATTAATATCTGATAATATATTGGCTGGTTCTGCTGATATTCAGTATGTAAATAACTCTTATTTGGCAATTGGGCAAGATGGTTTACACTTTAACAAATCCATAATTAGTGCTCCTGAGAACCTAAGTGCACCAGCAGAAGTTATTGATGCGCTATATGGTAATTCCGACCATTTACCAATATTGTTAAAACTTAGTGTCGACAAAACCCTAGGTGTAAATGATGGAAAGGCATCATTTTTTCAGAAAATAAAATTCCAAAACCCACTATCAGAAAAGCTTAAAGTTGAAATTTGGTCGACACAACACACCAACTTGGTTTTAGATATTATAAGCGTAACAGGTAGAAATGTATTTTCTCAGGAGTTGGTATTATTACATGGTAGAAATGAATTATTATTTAACCTTAGAGGTATACCAAAAGGCATTTATTTTGCTGTATTCACCGATGACAATAAAAACAAGGTTGTTAGAAAGGTTGTGATAAACTAAAGTGGCTGCTTCAACTAAAACTTTATTACTTTTCGTTTCTTATGGTAGTGTTTTGCACCCTTTTCGGTGGCTATGCTCAGCACAAAGCTGTCAAACATTTGCATAAACAGAGTGCTAAATGAAAACTCTTCTGGAGGAAAGTTCTCGGGATCATGTAGATCCAATAATCTGCTAATGTATCTGCGTGCAACAAGTTCAATGCTTACATCATCACGGTATAGTTCTTCTCTGATTCCTTTCTGCAAGTTTACCTGAATTTTACCATAAATAAAATCAACTCTTTTTTTAAGATGGTCTTCATAAATTTCAGGATATAACTCTTTGTATTCGTGAGTTACCGATGGGCTAAGGTTGAAAAACTTCCCAGCCATTTCTTTACTTACAGTAAATAGAATGTCAATGGCATCATAATATCCGTCAAAATCATGATCAATAAAGATAACTTCAAATTTGTTTCTTTCGCTCTCCAGAATACACTTAACCAATACCTCATCATTATCAAAGTGTCTAGATAATAGGTCGTTAGAAAAGTCAGGGTTATTATAGAGATTCTTCAAAGTAACAGCACCAATACCTTTTTCATTGGCAAGGGTTCTAATACTGTCTAAAAACAATCCAAGTTCTTTTGTCATAAAGAAAACAAATGTAGGAATATTCCACAAAAGTAGAAAAATACAAATAGAATGGTGATTTTATGTAATATTTTAGACAAAGGGTAATATTATTATACAAGTTTTAAAAATCATTAAAACAAAACCTTGTGTAAAATGCAGTATCATTTTATGATAATTAACGAATTTTAGTATGAAATCATGTTTCCGATTTTACAAAACCATAAGGTGTAGCTAGATATAGATAGAAAGTTAATCAACTAGTATCATTTTTTGTTTCTCAACTATTTTCCCAATTTGCAGTGTATAGTAGTATACTCCTGATGGTAGTTTGTAATCAGAGGCAACAAAGTGCTCGAGGTACTTACCAGCCCCAATTTCTTTGTTATCAATTATTGTTGTAATTCTTCTGCCATAAATATCAAAAACAGAAAGTGAAACTATCGATGGTCTACGGATTTTATATGCTAAATAAGTAGACTCTTTAAAGGGGTTTGGATAGTTTTGTTCAAGACTTATAGGTGTTTGGTTTGGAAGTTCTGCAAGGTCGGTATTTACATCAATAATGGCTGTCCAAATTGACATTGAAATCCCATCTGCCCTGGCCCAAATGGGCCTTATTCTGCCATCATGTGCTGTTATATTTGTATAATCACCAAAGAAAACACTACTGCTGGGCATAAATGGTGACTCACTTATCTTAATGTTTTCAAAGGTTTCTCCTCCATCATTTGATCGAGCAATATATACATCAGTATTTGTATTGTCATAATTTCTTCTGTCGTAGAAAACAAAAAGTAATTCTCCCGTGATTTGGTCTATTGTCATCCAAGTGAAAAACTGCTGTTTCCCAGGTCCATCATCATTTACACGAATCGCATCTGTCCAAGTATCACCACCATCAATTGATTTGGCTAACCAAACATCAGTATCGTCTTCACCATTTCGTTGATCAGTCCAATTAACATATATAGTTCCATTGTATTCTGATCCACTTATATCGCAACATGTAACAGGCAAACCATTACACCGGCTGATGCCTGGAATATCATAATACCATCCACCTGGTTGACTATTTATAAAAATATCATCATCCAACCAAGTTGCTCCACCATCGAGTGATCGGTCAAAAACAATACCCTCAGGACCCGACCATGCAACATAAATTTCTCCATTTGGACCCAATGTTGGAACTGCACCTTCTGTGGTTTCATCCTTGTCAACACAATTTCCTGAAACTTCGTTTATTTGCAGAGCCTCCGACCATGTTTCACCAGCATCAACTGATTTGCTAAAAAGGATATTACTGAATTTTGTTGGGTCCGCAGTACCATACTGATCAAATTGTGTCCATGTTACATAAATTGTATTGGTAACACTGTCAACAACTGCCCACTCCTTGTCCTGAGCTTTTGAGCCGTTTAGTCCCACATAAGTTCCATCTGTCCATGTGGAAGCATCAAAATCATATTTCTGACATACGATTCGGTCAATCCAATTTCCAGAAGAAGGGTTTGCCAGGTGAAGAAAATAGAAGTCTCCAGCTGTATCAACAATTATACATGGATCGCCCCATACCCCATACTCAGGTGATGTTAAAGTATTCATTGTCCAGTTATAACCACCATCTTCACTTATGTAATATTTATTTAGGTTTGATCCTGCAACAAGCTGATCAAGATTTTGAGGATTGATACAAATGGAAGGTTCGCTTACTGAAGCTCCTGGATCAGAAATCATAATGTTTTGGTATTGAGAAAAACCCGTAACAGTTATAATAATGGCAAAAACTAAAAGAACTATATTTTTCATCTTAAAAGTATTTAATAAACAGACATTAAAAGAATTATAGTGGTTGTATTGGTTTACAAATAGTGCTTATTAACCTAACAAACAATATCATTGTTATATTTTTGTATTTTTGATCGATACACAAAAGTACTACATTTATGAGGAAGCTCGCATTGCATTGGCAGATATTAATTGCATTGCTATTGGCCGTTGGCTATGGCCTTTATTTCTCTACTAATTATGAAATTACAACTAATTCATTTGAAGTTCTTAGTAAGGCAAATGTACCCAATGAAATATTATCTAATATTGAAAAACTCACAGGTTACAAATACAGTACTCTAACCGAATACAATAAAGCATTGGAGCAACAATTTAGCGCTGATCAACTTGATAATTATAAAGCTATATTGATAAATGCAGCATATTCAAACCCTGCCATTGAATATGTTAGCTGGATGGGTGATATATTTATGAGGGCATTAAAAATGTTAATCATTCCTTTGATCCTATCTTCACTTATTTCAGGAATTACAAATATTGGCTCAGGAGCAAATCTTGGCCGAATTGGAGGTAAAACCTTGTTGTTTTATATTAGCACCAGCTTTCTTGCTATACTTACCGGGCAGATATTGGTTAATATAATTAAACCAGGGGTGGGTGCTCAAATTAACTTTATACAAGAAGTTGAGGGTTTAGTTGAAAAACAGCGATCATTTAAAGATATATTAGTGCATATCGTCCCCGAGAATATTCTTAGAGCAATGGTTGAAAATGAAATGTTGTCAATTATTTTCTTTGCTATATTGTTTGGCTTTTTTATTACTAAGATTAGCAAAAAACACAGTGATTTTTTACAACAATTTTTTACCTCCGTATTTGAGGTAATGATGAAAATTACCATGTTCGTAATAAAGTTTACACCACTTGGGGTTTTTGGATTAGTTGCCAAAACAGTAGCTGATCAGGATGATTTTATTGGTCTTATGAGCAGCATGGGGTTGTATATGCTTACGGTAATTGTTGCACTTGCAATTCATGGTACAGTAACATTGCCACTAATTGTGAGATTCATAGGTAAAGCTAAACCATTACAGCATTTCAAAAATATGACATCACCATTGCTTACGGCTTTTTCAACGTCATCATCAGCTGCAACTTTGCCATTAACAATCAGCTCTGTTGAGGAAAAGTCGGGAGTTTCTAATAAAATTAGCAGTTTTACATTGCCGCTGGGGGCAACAGTTAATATGGATGGAACAGCACTTTACGAGTGTGTTGCTGCAGTTTTTATTGCACAGGCTTATGGAATGGATCTGACTTTTGTTCAACAATTGATAATTGTACTTACTGCATTGTTGGCATCAATTGGTGCAGCTGCAATACCAATGGCTGGTTTAGTTATGATGACCGTAATATTAACGGCAATTGGACTTCCCCTCGAAGGTGTAGGTCTTATTATTGCTGTAGATAGAATTTTAGACATGTTCAGAACTGCGACAAATGTATGGAGTGATAGTTGCGGAGCGGTTGTAATAGCTAAAACTGAAGGAGAGGAGTTGAAAGTTTGATTGAGGTTATGTAAAATAGATTGACACTATGGTTTCTATGGTGACAAAGGATACTATAGTTCCTGCGGTTTCTATGGCTACTACTGTTACAACATCAACAACAGCAGCAATAGCAACAACAGCGGCAATAGCAACAACAGTAATAAAATAAATAATGGCTAAACCAAAGAAAATAGGAATCTTAACTGCAGGTGGAGATTGTCCTGGCTTAAATGCAGCAATCAGAGGTGTTGGTAAAACGGCAATTGTAAAATATGGAATGGAAGTTATTGGAATTTCGTCAGGATTTCTGGGCCTTATCGATAAACACTATTTTTCTCTGGAAGAACATATGTTGTCGGGAATACTAACGGATGGTGGAACTATATTAGGTACTTCTCGCGAAAAACCGTTTAAAAAATCGAAAAGGCATAATATTGATAAGCCAGGCAGAATTGTTGAAACCTATAATGAGCTTGGGTTAGATTGTTTGGTTTGTATAGGAGGTAACGGAACACAAAAAACGGCAGCTAAGTTAGTTAATGAGGGATTAAATATAATAGGAATACCCAAAACAATTGATAATGATGTTTGGGGTACTGATCAAACTTTTGGTTTTGATTCGGCTTTATGGATTGCTACCGAATCAATCGACCGATTGCATTCAACAGCAAACTCACACAAGCGGATAATGGTAATTGAAATAATGGGTCACCATGCTGGCTGGTTGGCTCTTTATTCGGGCATTGCAGGAGGTGGTGATGTAATACTATTACCGGAGTTAGATTATGATATGGATGTTGTAAATGATTATTTATTAACACGGGCCCGAAATAAAAAACCATACTCCATTGTTGTTGTTGCTGAAGGAATTGCCAAGCCCCATAAAGATCAGTCTGCTGCATCATTTATTGCAAATAGAATAGAGGAAGGTACGGGTATTGAAACAAGAAAAACCATACTTGGGTACATTCAACGTGGAGGTAGTCCATCACCAATGGATAGAATACTGGCTACCAGATTTGGGGCATATGCAGTTGACATGATTGCCCAAGAGGATTATGGTAAGATGGTAATTAAAAAAGGTGAAAAAATAAAAGACATACTGCTAAGTGATGTTGGAAGCAAACTAAGACTTGTACCAGAAGACCATAAACTAATCAAAAAGGCCGTAGGGTTAGATATTTGTTTTGGAAATAGGTATTAAAATACTGTGGTGTCCATCAAGTTTATTATTTTTGTATTCTACTAGATTACTAGTATATAATTATTTGAAAAGCAACAATTAAGTATCCTAAAGTTTATTTTAATTCAAACCATCGTTAATGAATAAAAGCTTATTCTGTTTTATTATTGTATTACTATTGTTTCATAATTGCACAACTGATAGTAAAAAAAGCATTGTCAAAAAAGATGATGCCAATAAATCACTAACCGAAAACTACCTCAAAGTCTTATCTGGTGTATCAAATAATGATAGTTTAATAATACTTATAGATAAATATGAGACTATACTATCAGGTCAATTAACCAATGAGGAAAAATCAGATTATTACTCAAAACTTGGTGTTATCCTTTATCAACATTCATTTTTGTCAAAAGCCGACTCAAGTTTTTACAAAGCACAGGTTGCCTATTCAGAAATAGGTGATAGCTCAAGAGTATCGCATATGAGAATGAATAGAGCTGCCATGAACGAAATGGAAGGTAATTTTGAAAAGGCCGTAATAATTTATCACGAGGTTATTGATTATTTTAAACGGGTTAATGATAGTGCTCAATTGGCAAATAGTTATTCTAACCTTGGGGTAGCATATCAAACCATGGAGTTGGCTAATAATTCATTGGAATATCATAAGAAAGCTCTTGCTCTAAGAAAAGCAATTTTTGATACAATAAATATTGCCTATTCGTATAATAATATAGGTGTTGTTTTTATGGAAGATTTCGATAATGTTGATTCGGCACTTTACTATTATAAGCAGGCATACAGGATATTTAAAGACAAAAATGCTTTATATGAATCATCAACTGTATCGAATAATATTGGTCATATATACCTTAATCTCAAGGAATTTAATAAAGTAGATCAATATTTTGCTTATTCGTATGAAGTTTTTGATTCATTAAACATGGAGCAAGGACGAGCCGAAATCCTGAGAAGTTATGGCCAATTATATTTTGCACAGGGAAATGACCCAAAGGCAATAGCATCACTTAAATCTTCTCTTGAAATAAATGAACAAGCAGGCAATCAAAAAGAGATTTTAGAGATTAATAAGGTGCTTTCAAAGATCTATATTGCAAATGGGAATTTTTCGAAAGCCATAAGCACAATGCAAGTTGTGAACAAATTAGGAGATTCCATTCTTAATATTGAGAAGCAAAAAGCCATTGCTGATATTGAAACTAAATATCAGGTAAAGGAGAAAAATAAGACAATTGAGGTTCTACAGCTAGAAGATGAGTTACATGTTAAGCGAATCAGAAATCAAACTATATTAATAGTGTTGTTGTCTGTGATTTTTGGATTGATAATAATAGTGTTAGTGTTTAGATCAAGACAAAATAAGCTTGCTGCAAAGCAACTACGATTGGAATTGGATAATTACCTTCTTAGGATTGACGAAATGCAGTTGGAGCTAATGAAGAATGGTAGTAAGCAGATTAGTGCAAATAAACTTAAAGCATATGAACTTTCGGATCGTGAAATAGAAGTGCTGAAATTAATATCTCAAGGATTTAAAAACACTGAAATTGCCGATAAGTTATTTGTTTCACAAAATACAATCAAAACCCATATTAAGAATATTTATGTGAAGCTTGATGTTAAAAATCGAGTTGAGGCCATTAAGCGTGTTGATATACATTAATCTTAAAAAATAGTATCCAGCATATCTTAGATAGTTATTGCGATCGCATAAAAGTATTGAGCTATGGTATAAAATAGGTAATATATTTCATCCCGATTTATCTATATTTGTTTGATGCACCCTTGTTGTGCTGGGTAACCTTCATATAATCAGCAACATAATATTTCAGTGATTACCTTCTTGTTATTTCATGTTTTTTAAGAATCACCCCAATGGGTGAGAGATATCCTATAATTTCTTCGGTGATTTGCATCTTTAATTAATAACAAATCTAAAAATATGAAGAAAATTTATTTAGTATCAATACTGTTTGTTATTGGACTGATTGGTCAGTCACAGCATGTATTTAATAAGGGAGGTTTTGCCCTTAATGGAGGAATAGGATTATTGTCTGCAGATGGCTTTATACCATCTATTAATGTAAGTGGTGAGTTTGGAATATTCCCAACCGGAGATGTAGGATTATTGTCGGTTGGTGGAATTGTTGCTTACAAATATTCAACATACTCCTTCTCGCATTGGGATAGCAATTATAATTACAATCAATTTGTTATTGGACCCAGGGTGATATGGCATCTTCAAACATATAATAGCAGTAAGTGGGATGCATATGCCGGAGCAGGAGTAGGACTTAGGTTATGGTCGGATTACGTTTTTAACAATAGTCTTACAGACATTGAAAAGAAAGCCAAAGCAACGCCATATGGAGAGGCTTTTGTTGGGGGAAGAATTATGCTAAAACCCGGTTTGGGACTATTTGCTGAGGTTGGTTATGGAACATTGTCAGCAATCAAGTTTGGAATTACATTCATGCTAAAATAGCCACCAAATCATGAATCAACTATTAATATTACTAATATCTTTTTCCGGATTACTTAACATACAGTCGGATACTATTATGAATAAGTATCCTGTTAAATCCGGCAAAATAACATATCAGTATGAAGGAAGAAATAGTTGTAGTGAGGTAATATATTTTGATGATTTTGGCGACCTGCTATATGATCTTAAAACCATTTTTAATACAGAAAATGGAAAAGACGTAAAGTGTTCAACGCTTAAGATATTGCGACAGGATACTGTTTTTGTATTTGATGCAGAATCGAATAAGATTTCTCACTGTTCCAAAGCAAATTGTTCTGATAATGTTAAACAAAACATTATATCCAGTGAGATGCTCCTTGAAATGGGATATGTTTTTTCTGGAACCGAAGAGGTTTCAGGAATAATATGCGAAAAGTTTAATGGCGATAATGGAAGTATGTGGATTTGGAATAATATCATCATAAAATCTGAAATGGAAATAATGGAAGTTCAAATTAGAATGGTGGCAATTGAAATAGTAACTGGGATTAGTATTGAAGAGTCGATTTTTGAGTTACCTGCTAATTTTTTAATAAATAAAACTAATTAATAATAGTATGAAATATTCAATAAAAACAACCCTAATTATTGCTGTGTTAGCAATAGCAATTACATCATGTAACAAAGATGGTGATCCAGTTATCCCTGATCCTGGTCCAGGTGCTGGCGATCACCCTGAATTATGGAGTTATGACATTGGTACAGGAGGTATGGCTGATGTATTCCCAGCGATTGATAATAATGATAATATGTATTTTTCAATGGTAAGCGAGAACTATACTGAAGTTATAGCAGTAGGCTTGGATTCAGATGGTAAGGAGCTTTGGAAAAAAGTTTTTACAGGAACTGTAACTGGCAAGGTAATATATGCAGGTGGAAAAGTTTTTGTATCCACAGGTTACCCTACAGCAATCTATTGTTTGAACCCTAGCAATGGTAACACCGAATGGAGCAAGAACCTGACAAATGAGTACGATTTTCAAGATAATCCCCGTATGGCTTATGCAAACGATAAAATCTACGCTCTTTCTACTCAATTTATTTATGGTTTTATTGCAACCTATGACATGGAAGGTACGGAAATTGTTGTTCAGCAAGTTAGTCCAGGATTTAATCTAAGTATGTATAATAATGCAATTATCTTTCATGATATGGATACCGTTTATAGTTATGAAGATAATGGTTCAAGCTTTACCCTAAATTGGAAATGGGGATTTCCTGCAGTGAAAAGTAGCACATCTTTACTTACACTTTATGATA
Organism: Bacteroidota bacterium; assembly: GCA_016845105.1. Lineage (GTDB taxonomy): Bacteria > Bacteroidota > Bacteroidia > Bacteroidales > F082. The sequence continues at coordinate 15,033 of JAERTF010000098.1, forward strand.
TTCCGGTAGGTGATGATGGAAGTATTTATATTCGTGATGAGGCAGCCATTTATATTATTACACAATCGGGTCAACTAGCAAAAACAATCAACTTAGATGCAACCTTCTATCAGGGTTATAACAGTAATCTTACTATTACAAATGGTGGAGATATGATTCTTGCAAAAGGCGATTTGGTTAAGATTAGTAATGATGGCACCACAGAATGGGTATCAGATATTAATGATGGATTAATTATTAATCCAACTTTTAATACTGCTCCGGTTATATCAGCTGACGGCAATTTGTATGATGCACAATTATTTGGTTTGTATTCTGTAAAATCAAATGGAGCCTTAAACTGGAAAGTGAATTCAGAAACAGGTGCTGGCACCGAATATGGTAACCTTCACCCACCTGTACTTACGCATGCAGGAAATATCATAAGCGTTTCTTCGGAACAAAGTGTTGTTAGGTGCTTTAAGGGAGATGGTCAAGGGCTCGCAACAAATGGATGGCCCAAACCTTTTGGTGATTACGGAAACACTTCAAGTAAATAGCTAACACTAATTTTTATTTCAAAGAAATAATAATTCAAATAATGGAACAGGAATTTAATCACATATTTAATAGTAGAATTATGAAAAAATTTAAACTCATTTTCACATTAGTTGTATCAATAATTTTACTTTCTACATCTTGTAATAAGTCAAATGATAATGGAAATCCTGATGGAAACCTTAAGGGAAGTTTTAATGTGAATATTAATGGCATTGGTTATGATAAACTGGTAACCAATGTTGAAGAAATGAATGAAGGTGTAACTTTCTTTGCTGAAGATGGTAATGGCGGAACATTTCAAATAGCTATAACTGATGTACCTGAAGTAGGAACAACAGTCACCCTATCACTTGATGCCGGAGATGGGGAAACCAATGTGATTTTGATTGATGGTCCAATCGATGGATACACCAGATTAATGGGAGGTGCAGGAACTGTTAAGCGTGAAGATGCTAACACATATAATCTCAACATCACCTTATTTGGGGGTGATTGGTTTTCAGATGAATTTCCAATGTCAGGAACTATTATTGTTGGCTCTTAGAATACTACTATTCATAACCAATAATCTGCCTTTGGTTTGATAAATAACCTAATAACAACGATGACAATGAAAATATTTAAATTTCTTACATTATTAATTATAACATTTGGTGTTCTTACAATCCCTTTTGCATGTAAGAAAAGGATTGATGACCCTGATCCTGAACCGCAACCCGATGAAGTAATTGTGGCTGATGAAACAATAGTTATGGATTTGGAAACAAGAGCAGCAATTATAAGTATCGATACCAATGATTTTACTTTTAGGTTTTCAGAAACAGACCTTGTGGCAAATATGAAAGTTGGTGATATATTAGTAGACAGTGCTTCAGAACTTGCTCAATATGGTTATCTACGGAAGATAATAAGCATTGAAGATTCCAAAGGTGAAAAAACAATTCATACAGAGCCTGTCGGACTAACTGAAGCTGTATTACAAGGGAGTATTGATTTCAAGAGTGGGAGTCTTAAAATGGATCAGGTTGATAGAATGGTGCTTGCAGATGGAGTTTCATTATCTGCTTCGAGGGGAACTGATTTTAACGTGTTTAGTATGGATTACGAAATGGAATTTGCAGATGGTGATAATAAGCTTACCATTCAGGGAAGTACTTCTCTGGATATGGAAGTATTCTTTAAATTCGATTGGGATTACTGTATCCTATGTCTTCCCCCGGATGTTACCATTGAATTATTTGAATCAGGCATTGAAATCAATCAAAGTGCTTCCATTAATGTTGACTCATACTATGGAGCATCAGTAATAGAAACGATTCCCTTTGCAACATTCTATTTTGATCCATGGACTTTCACTGTGGGTCCAATACCCATTGTTTTTGTACCAAAAGTTGAATTGTTTATTTCTGTTGATGGTACAGTAACAGCTGAATTTTCAACAGGTGCTTCAGAGTCTTTCGATGGAAGGTTAGGAACCAGATATACATCAGCAGACGGATGGAGTATGATCAAAGAAAGGACTTTTAATTATGATTATTTTCCACCTGAGTTAGATTTATCTGCTAGCATAGAGGCTGGTGTAGGACCAGAGGTTAGTTTAATGCTATATGGTGTTGCAGGGCCTTATACAAATGTAATGGCTTGTACAAAACTGGAAGCAGAACTTTATACAGGTACAAATAACTGGGATTTAGATTATAAAGTTGGTGTAAAAGCCGGAGCAGGTGTGAAAATTGATGTGCTACTCTTTGAAGATAGCTGGGGTGACTCAATTTGTTTGTTTGAACAAACACTAATGCATCTTGAGAATGAACCAATGGAAACCGGAGTGTTTTTCGAGAAACCTATTGATGGAGCTTGGTTAAGCATAGGAAGTGAGGTGCAGTTAGAAGCTCGAGTTACTGGATCTACACCATCAGAACTAGAGTTTATGGTTGATGGGCTTAAAATTGGTGCGTTATCAAGCGAACCATGGGTCCATATCTGGAATACCTCTAATTCAGTACTAGGGGAGCATGAATTAATAGTTAACGATATTATTGGAGGTGTGGTTGTTGATTCTGATACCATAACTGTACAACTTGTTAATGCAATATGGGATGTTGTGGATTTATCAGCCTATGGTCAGTCAAATGAGACCGTTAATACTGATATTTTCTTCTCAAGTGAAACTGAAGGATGGATGTCAGGAGGTAGTGCTTATGGACTTGGAGGATATTTACTTCATACAACAGATGGAGGAGATAGTTGGGATAATATTGCCCCACATAATCTATTCCCAAGATTCGACCAGATATTGGTTATGAATGAAGATGAATTTCTTATGAGGACTATTTCAGGAGAAGTTCTCACTTCAAAACACTGGAATGATATTACCTGGACCGAACCCACACAACCTCCAACAGGAGGTTTGACTTACGAGAATGCTGAAGTGAATAGTATTGCACTAAGTGCAAGCGGTTACCTTATGGCAACAGCTAAGAGGTATGATGAAACAGAATATTCTATTCGTCGTGCACAGGCAGCAACCGATGACTATCAGCCAGAAGGATCAACAGCAATCCCATATTATTATGATGATTTCCCAACTCATCCCGAAGTATATTTTAGAAATGATTTTGGTATAATATATGATATTAAGGATCAAAATAATCCATTATGTCAATATATTATGATTTCACAGGATGGTGGAGTAAGCTGGGAATCTATGCAGTTAAATGCATCTGGAATTACACGCGAAGATGATATTAAAGCAGCATTTTTTATTGATGAAAGTAAAGGTTGGCTTGTGGGGCGCGAGAATCAGGGTTATGCTGTAGTGCTTCGTACAGATGATGGAGGCAGTACCTGGGAGAAATTTGTTGTTGAAGAAGCCATTAATTTTGGATCAGTATGGTTTGTTGATAACAATAAAGGTTATGCTGCTGTTAATGCTTATGACAACCTTGGTTACGCAAATAATAAGTTATTCCATACACAAGATGGTGGAGTAACATGGGAACCAGTTGATATTTCAGAAACTATAGTGCCAATGAAAAAGGTATTCTTTAAAGGCCCTAACCTGGGATTTGCAGTTGGACAAGGGGCTGATATTTACAGATATACAGTTGGTAAATAACAAATTATCTTTAAAAAACAATAACAATTAAACTCAATGAAATGAAGAAACTATTAATTCTATCACTAATTTTTACAATTGGTTTAGCTTCAGCATCTTATGCTCAATTTGGTATTGATACTAAGATTAAAAATAAGTATAAGGAAATGGGTAAAAAACATGCCGACAAGCAAAAAGAAAAAGCTGAAGATAAAGGCATGGAAGAAGCAGATAAACATCTTGATAAGGCAACTGAGGCTGCAGAGCCAGGTCTTCAAAAAAAAGATGAGTACGAAGAAAAGGGAGAAGAATATACACTAATTGGAATGCAAAAGTATACTGAATTCACCGAAGGATATGAGTCAGATGTTGCCAATAAAGATCCTGAAGACTATAGAAGATATGGCTTTGAATCGGCAATCGTAGAGTATGATGTTGAGGGATCAGATGCAGGCACCAAAACTCTTTATATTGATATGGGAGGATATAAATATGCTGAGTATAATGTTGTTAATAAAAGGAAATCGGAAGAGAAAACCGCTGAAATCCTCATAGGTAGCGATATGATTACCATAGATTTTGAAAGTGAAAATGCCTCAAAAATCCACAATCCAATGGCCTACCTACTTGCAAACCCCAATCGTGATTGGGAAGAAACGGGGCGCAATATGCTCATAAAATTAGGCTATGAAATTGTAGACCAGGAAACAATATCCGGTAAAAAATGTGACATCTGGAAGCAGGGGCGTCATAAGATATGGGTTTGGAACGGACTAACATTAAAGTCGGAGTTAGGGAAAAATATTGAAACAGCAACCAGTATCAAAATAGATAAAGATGTTCCGTCAGAAGTTTTCAATGTACCCGAAGGCTTTGAGTTGGAAGAAATTGGCACGGAAGATATGTTCCCTCAATTATCTGATATAGAGATGGAAGAAGATGAAATGACAGAAGAAGAATACAACGAGCTTCTGGATGAAATTGAAACAATGTCATATTCACAGTATAAAGCAAAAGTACTTGAGGAAGAACCAGGTGCCGATGATGAAAAAATAAAGCAGTCATACCTCATTTTAAGGCAGGAAGCAAAGAGAAGACATAGGTAGTTTTTGGTTAAAATTAGTGAGGGGTTTTATATTAGTTTAAAACCCCTCCAACTGCATTGTTACAGTAGGAATCAGTAGTAGCCATCCGATAATTACAAAAACTAGTATAAATGGCCATGCCCAGCGTACCCATCGGTCGTAGGGAATTTTGGCTACTCCAAGTACTCCAATCAACACTCCAGATGTGGGGGTAATCATATTTGTAAAACCATCTCCAAACTGGAATGCCATTACTGTAGCTTGACGGCTGAGGTTTACCAAATCGGAAAACGGTGCCATTACCGGCATGGTTAGAGCAGCCTTAGCAGATCCTGAAGGTATAATAACATTAATTATATTTTGAATTACATACATTACGCTTACTGTTCCCAATTTGCCCATTCCGGTCATTGATGAACTTACTTTATGTAATATGGTATCTATAATTCGCCCATCTTCCAGAACAACTAGTATGCCGCCGGCAAGCCCAACTATTAATGCTGCCGAAAGGATGTCTTTGGATCCCTCAAGAAATTCTTTTGTTATCTGGTTAGCATGATAATTATATGCGATTCCGGAAGCTAACCCCATTGCAAAAAACAAACTTGCAATTTCTTCAATATACCAGCCATATCCCATCACACCTACAATTAGGTAAATAATGGTGAAAAGCAGTATGTTTAGTATGAAAAAGTGAATTGACTTCCTAAGACTAAAGATTCCTAGTATTACAAACAGGCCTGCAGATATGGGTACAGCAGGAAAGACGCTCACAGAATTGCCGATTTTCATTTCTGTTTCAGGATAAAAATATGCAAATAATATCAAGCAAACTGAAGTGATCGCATATACAATCCATGCTATTTTTGGAGTATGGTATTCAATCTCTTTTTTGCTGTCTTCTTCGTGTCGTTTACGCCAATATGCATCAGTTTCATAAACAGGTGATTTTTTCGGATCTTTTTTGATCTTTGCTGCATAACGCAAAATCCAGATAATACCAATCACATTTAGTACAAACCAACAAAACAATCTGTATCCAAATCCCGAAAATAAAGGTAAATCGGCTATTCCCTGTGCAATTCCAATTGTGAATGGGTTAAGTACTGCGCCCGCAAATCCGAGGCCAGCAGCAACAAAGCTAATACTAACACCAACAATTGAATCGTAGCCCATGGATATTGCCAGAGGTACCAGTATTATAATAAACGCTATGGTTTCTTCACTCATGCCAAAAACAGCTCCAAATACACTAAAAACAAGCATAATCATTGTTAGAATTATGTTGTTTACTCCTATTTTTTTGAGAATCTTATTTTTTTCAAGTCTTGTTGTAAATTGAAGAAAAGATAGAATTCCAATGTCGATGGATTTTGTGCTGTTTACTATCCAGAATGCACCTCCAATCATTATTATAAATATTATTATACCCGATTGATTTACAAATCCCTGGAAAAATGATTCAAAAATTTGCCATGTTTGGGGTTCGCTTTCAACCTCATGAAACGACCCTTTTTCAATAACCGTCCTTTCAACACCATTTACAATTGCAGTTTCCCTATTATACTCTCCTCCCGGGATAACCCAGGTTAGGACTGCCGCAAACATTATTATGAAGAAAATAATTACATATGTGTGTGGTATCTTATTGGACATAAACCTGAATTTTTGTGCAAATATATATAGTTTATAATGTTATGAGCCAAGTGAAATAGGTTATAATAGTAAAATGATATAGAGTGACTTATTTTTTTATAATAATCCTTGAATCAATTATTGCCTTTTCTTGTTTGTATGATATGACGGATACAAAATACACTCCTGAGTCATAGTTTGTCATATCAACTTCATATATAGAAAAACGCTTATGAGTATTGATTTCAAGTATTGAAGGATTAATTTTATTTCCTTGGAAGTCAAAAACTGTTATGGAATAATCTTGAATTCTTTCACCATAAATTTCTAGTCTGGTTTTGCCAGAAAATGGGTTTGGATATATATTAGAAATTACGTTTTTTGAGTTCTCAACATTGAAAACTGGATTACCATATCGTTTTCTTAATTCCTCCCACAGCTCAAGTCTGCTACCATCATATCCCAATGCCCATATTCCCACACCTTTTAATAAATTGTTTTGGGCAATGTCATACTTAATTCCTAAACTTGAATCCGTGTCAAACCATGTTTGATAGAAATTACCATTGTTTTCGTATAGGCTCCAAGAAGTTTTACTTGTCTCATCCCACAAAATTGTATCCTGTTCAGCATTATTCATGGCTCCTTCATATGTGGGCTGTAATACATGATCTAAAACAGTTGAATATGGCCACCCTCCCGATGTTTTCCATTTATTACCATAGTACGGAACTCCTAATATAAGTTTTTCAGGGTTGTTGACTGTAACTGTCTCGTATTCATCAAGAATTACATTTGTAATGTTATAATTTCCGCCTATAGTTGGAGCACATGGACCACTAGTATTACTCCATGGCCCATAAAAATCATATCCCATTATGAACAAATAATCACACGAAAGAGCCAGCCCTTCAAAATCCCAACCTCCCCAGTTTACAGGCGGAGCTGCAAATGAAATCTCATAATTAGGATTATAGCTGTGGAGATAGTTACTAAGATCAAGCATAAACCCAACAAGTACAAAGCCTCTGTCGGAGTAATTAATATTCTCAAAATCTATGTTAACTCCATCAAGACTATATTGCTGTAATACAGATAGCAAATTTGAAAACAAGGCATTTTTAATATCAGTATTATGTAAGATATTATGTATTTGTGATCCATTAAAGTTTACTGCAGTTAGTATAACTTTAACCCCGTTTTGATGCGAATTATTTATTACATCAATCCATGGCCAATTTGGTGGAAATTCAATGCCTCCAGCCTCCGTAATTCCAAAATCAAATATTGATATATGACTAAGTAGATCGTATTGCAGGTATTGTTCTGCATCGGGATAAACCCAATATGGCAAGTATCCAAAAACAGCAGAAGTTGTTGTTTTGGCTTTGTTTAACAATAATGGAATTATTTCCTGCTCAGTTTGATATCCACCACTAATATATTCCTCTTTTGGGTGATTCTGCTTATCGTAGATATGCTTTGAAAAGGAATAGCCTTTAACTCCCTGACAAACCATCAGATAGGGGAAAAGCAATATAATAAAAAATGCAAAAATAGCTCTCATTGCCCGCAGTGTTCATTTTACTAGGGCAAATATAGCTACAAACCGATAAATTGCTATTTAGTTTAATCTATGTTTTCGAAATAACGAATTCTAAATTAACTTGAATTTTAGTTTAAAATTGAATTCTAATCCAGCATATTTTTTGAACTCATTTGCGCCAATCTCAGCTATGGCCTTTTTTAGGTGACCTTTCATCCTAGGGCATGGGCAATTTACACATTCGGCTTTCAATAGTCCATCTTCTGTAATAACTATTCTAGCCAAAACAAAGCATTCAAAGTTTTCGTCTTTGGCATATTTTGGATATTTCAACTCTTGTTTTAGGATAGAAGCAACTGCTTTTTTTGCTTCAGATTTTTGAATTACGGGATTAGCAGCAAAGGCTGTTCCTGCCAAGAACATGCACAATGCTATCAAGAAGGTTGCGATTCTTGGTTTCATTGTAGTAAGTTTTAGTTATGTTAAATAGGCAAATGCCAATAGTATACCATAGTTCGTAACTGTCAGGTAAACAGCATGTATATCTAAGGATGTTTGTGGTTTATTTTTTGAAAGTGTTCAACTTTATACACAATATGTTGATGTGCGGACACAATGGATTATATAGTAACTATATTAAAAGTTAATCTGGTTTATAATTAATTAGTACAGAGCTATATTGAGAGAGAGATGACAATATTTTTATAATTTAACCTTTATGGCTCAATGTTTGATGAATTGAATTTTATCAATTTGTTACTTTTGTAAAAATTTTTATATGAGTCAGAAAAACAATAAACTACAAATATATTTACCCATAGCATTTTCAGTTGTTCTCATTATTGGAATTTGGATTGGATCATTATTGGTAAGTGATAATAATGGCGCTAAGTCGTTGTTACCAGTTGGTAATCATACTTATAACAAAAGCGGTGATATATTGGATTATATTATTCAGGATTATGTGGATACTGTAAACCGTGAAAAACTTGAAGATGAGGTGATTAGCGGTTTTCTTGATGAGCTTGATCCTCACTCAATGTATATTTCGAAAAAGGAATTTAATGCTGTTAACGATCCTTTGCTGGGAAGTTTTGAAGGAATTGGGATTTCGTTTAGAATAGAAAAGGATTCAATAACTGTAATTAATCCTATTCCGGGCGGACCTTCCGAAAAAGTTGGCCTTATGGCTGGAGATAGGATAGTAATGGTGGATGATACTTTAGTTGCCGGAATTGGTATTACAAATAATGATGCAATTCGTAAACTAAAGGGAAAAAAAGGAACAAAAGTTAAGGTTACCAACTTCAGGAGGGGAGTACCAAAACTCATCGATTTTACAATTACACGTGATGTTATTCCTACATATAGTTTGGATGTTGCATATATGGTAAATGAAAATGTTGGTTATATCAAGCTAAATAAATTTTCAGCAACAACATATGATGAATTTATGGAAGCAGCTGTACAACTTCAGGATGAAGGCATGACAAAACTGATACTTGACTTAAGGGGAAATCCGGGAGGTTTGCTTCAGGCAGCAATTGAAATTGGTGATGAATTTTTAGAAGAAGGACAACTAATAGTTTATACCCATGGTAAAAATCGTCCGAAAAGACATGCTTTTGCTACAGATGAAGGTGATTTTGAGAATCTTGATGTTGCTGTTTTAATAGATGAAAACTCAGCTAGTGCAAGCGAAATAATTGCAGGAGCATTGCAGGATAACGACAAAGGAATAATTATTGGGCGAAGAACTTTTGGAAAAGGATTGGTACAGGAACAAATTAGTTTACCCGATGGTTCTGCCATTAGGCTTACCACAGCAAGATACTATACTCCAACAGGTCGATGTATTCAAAAACCTTATACGAATGGGGATTCTGAGAGTTATTACGAAGAGTATTACCATCGTTATATAAATGGTGAAATGATGAGTAAAGATAGTATTCATTTCAACGATTCTTTAAAATATACTACCCCAAAAGGAAAGGTTGTATATGGTGGCGGAGGAATTATGCCTGATGTATTTGTACCCATGGTAACTGATACCATCCACACTTTCTATAATGTACTTGCCAATAAAGGATTAATTTTTCAATTTGCCTTCGACTATACAGATAGAAACAGGGCGAAATTAAATGAGTTTAAAGATTTTGAAACCTTTGATCGCAGCTTTAACATGGATAGCAACACATATAACGAGCTTATTGATTTTGCTGAAGATAAAGGCATTAGTCAAAGTGACGATAAAATAGAAATATCCAGGGATAAAATAGCAACGTTATTTAAAGCGTTTGTTGGAAGAAACGTACTTGATGAAGATGGTTTTTACCCAATTTACCACGAAATAGACACTACATTTAAAAGGGCTGTTCAGGAAATACGAATACTCTAATCCTTTACAAATATTCCGGAAACGGTATTTGACTCTGATAATGCTTTTATAACATAAATACCGGCTGGTAATTTGGATATGTTCAGCTCTGCTCTGTATCCGGAATTATCAATGTTTTTCATCAAATTACCATTAATGTCGAATAACCATACTTTGTGTATTTGGTTCTGGTTTTTAGACTCAATGAAAACCTTATTTGTTGCCGGGTTTGGAAAAATCATAAGGTTATGAGATTCTGCTAACTCTTCTTTAGTTGAAAGAGGTACGCCTTCTTCATTATAAAGAATAACACCTCCAAAATCATTCGCAATCCACTTGGTGTTATATTTATCAATTTTAATATCGGGAACAATATCACTGGCAAGTCCTGAGTTTTCAGTATTAAAAATTACCCATTCCGATCCGTCAAATTTAGCCATTCCATTTTCATATGTACCAATCCAAAGAGCACCATTACTATCAAGTTCTACACAAATGATATTGTCTCCGGGGAGTAAGGAATTTGAGGTATTATAAACGGTCATTTCTTCGTTTTCGAATTTTACAATCCCTCCACCTTGGGTGCCAATCCATAATATTCCATCACTGGCAAGTTCAATATCATATACGAAATTGTGAGGCAATGATGAGTTTGTTGTATTATAAATAGTCCATGTATCGTTCTCAAATTTAACAAGCCCCTCGCTTTGGGTGCCAAACCAAACAATATCTCCATCACAAGCTATTGTTGACACAAAGTAATCAGGAAGCCCTGAATTTGTTGCATCATAATTAATCCAGTCTGTTCCATTAAAAAATGACGCTCCATTCCACCCTAAACCTACCCATATATTATTGTGTTGATCACATTCCAGTGCCCGGATCATATTACTTCCAATACCTGAGTTTTCAGCAGTATACACATCCCATTCTCCATCATCATACCTGGTAACTCCACCGTTTGTATTTCCAATCCATGTATTGTTATTGTTATCAATCATTATTTCCGATACATATCTCTGAGGTAGTGGTGAATTGTTATTATCAAAACTATTCCAGACTTCACCATCAAAACTAATGGCGCCAATATTAAATGAACCCATCCACTTTTTATTGTTATGGTCAATTTCCATTACTTCAACAAGGTTATTCGTAAGCCCCGAATTTGATGTTGAAAACCTTTCAAAATTACCGTTTTCGAACTTCATTAACCCATCACCATAGGAGCCAATCCAAAAGGTACCGTCATCATCAATTATTATCTCACTAAGATTGAGAAAAGACAAGTTGGTATTTGAAGAGTTATAAACTGTCCATGATTGATCATCATACATTACAAGTCCCGAATCGGTGGTTATCCATTTGTTGCCTGTTTCATCAATTGTGATATAATTGACCCTGTTAGATGGAAGTCCTGAGTTATCAATGTCAAATACCTCAAAACTGAAACCATTGTATAAGGTAAGTCCTCCACGTTCTGTACCTATCCAAACCTTATCATCTTCTTCTATTGCTATTGACGAAACCCAGTTGTCAGGTAAAGGTGAGTTAGATTCAGAATATCTTATCCAGTTTTCTCCATCATATAAATATACTCCTGCATCGGTTCCGGCCCATAAATTACCAGCGTCATCGAATCTTAATATATTAACATCACCACCTGTTAGTGGAGTATTAGTGTTGTCAAAGGTAAACCAGTTAGTACCATCATAAGTTACAATGCCATCTCCGGTTCCCATCCAGAGTTTTCCACTTGCATCGGAAATAATATCCTGAACATAAATATACGGACCCTCCAATCCAGAGTTGGAATCATCATAAGTAAACCAATTATTACCATCATACATCGACATGCCATCATGCCAGTTACCCATCCATTTGTTACCATCATCATCAACAAAAACCCTTGATACATAATCGTTCAAAACTCCGGAATTTAGCACGTTGTAGAATGTTTTTTCTTCTGTTATTTTGTTGAAACTTACCAGACTGGTTTTGTTAGCAATCCATAATAAATCGCCTTCTTCAGCCATAGACCACACAACTCCACCATATGAATAATTATACCATTGAGGATTTTGTGCATTTAGGAATAATGAAGTAAGAATTATTAATAACGGTGTAAAGGCTAGGTTTTTCATTTTTTTGTTTTGATTAAACTACCAACAAAGTTAATTTTTATGAGAAGATACAGATGCATATCATTTCTAAAAAATATAATTGAAGTTTATATGCATCGGTGTTTAAAAGCTGGGGTTATGTATGGTTGTATTTTTGATTTCGGATGTGTGATTTATGATAAACGAGATAAGGTTTTCGATTTTGATATGTAAAATAAAACAACATAAATAATAAATATTAACTAAAAACATTAAAATCTCTATTCACCAACCTTTAGCCTAAGCCCTTCTGAGTTTGCTCCAAATTCAGGTGCATACATACTTTGTATTGTGGCAATACCGTTTGTAAAATTACCTTTTTGAGTAACAAATAATGGATATTCAAGTACATAAGTGCCTTTATTCAGATATCTCATAAAGAACTCAGTGCTAACATCAGTAATATTTTTGTAATACCATAATCCACCACTATATGTATATCCTGATACCGGTGAAACTGGCTCAAATGTAGTTGCTCTCATATCCTTTAAATGAATATACTCCATGTTCCTATCCGTTGAAATAATTATTCTAACAGTTACCTTATCTCCCAGCTGCAGCTGTTGATTGCTTTCCATGGCAACTAAAACAGGCCCATTAGATGTTAGCTTCTCAATAAAGAGTTTTTTGTCGATAGATAAGGGAGAATTGTGTGATTCAATTTTATCCAAATCCTCGAAAAATTGCCAATAAGCAGCTCCCCACGCAATACTATTATTGGGATTAGTTATGCTGATATCAGAAAGGTCATTTGTAATCTTCTTTCCGACCCATGAAGTACTAAAGAAACCTGTCCCTGCTTCAATGGTTTCATCACTTAAATCAATCGTGTTTTCGCCAACTTTAATATCAACCAAATCATTGTTATTAAGCACATTATTTCCATACATAAGCAGTGCATAAACCGACTCTGCAGTAGCACTTGATGTGTTCCAATGTTGTGTTTGCTTTTGCTTTAGCAACCAAATTTTTAGTTGTTCAATAATTGTAGGATTATTATCCAACTCTGCCATTGTTTCAATCATCATTGCTTGTGTTTCTACAGGTGCCTGATACCAATTCCATCCCGACTCCTGGCGCCAGTACATACCCATCTCTTTGCTATACAGTGATCTTTCTTTTAGCGATCTGATTATAGCTTCCGATTCGTTACGATGACCAAATTTGTAAAGGGCCATAGCTGTCATACCTTGTAGGTAATTTGATTGCTTAAGCCAATATCTTTTTGCCTGATTAGTATAAAAATAAATTGCAGATTCCGACTTATCAGGAATAGGAATGATTTCAATAAGCAATGCTCTGAGGTACAAATACTGTATTTGTGAACTTCGAAGATGATACTTGTTTAGCGATTTAGAATTGGTTTTCTTAAGACTTGTATAATCATCAACAATTCTTTTATCGAGCCAACTCACAGCTTTCCTAATCATTTGAAAACGCCGGTTATCACTCTTAAGATCCAGCACACCTTTACTATGAAGTTTTGCCATTCCCAGAACAATGGATTGTGTGGTGTAGCGATCTTCTTTCATGCCTTTAAACCATGGCCAAGCACCGGAAGGTAACTGTCCATCGTATAAGCTTTTAAGAACAGACTCTTTTGCATTAGACATATTATTCACATCAAATAGGAGAGCAATTCTCCGCTTTTGTTCACTTTCATTTTCAGCATCCAGCACCCATGGTGTTGCATTTAGAACAGTATTTTTTAATTCCTGATTTTTTTCTAAATTTGAAAGGAAGGCATCGGGAGTTAAGTTTTTCCAGGCTTCAAAAACAGGCTTTATACTTGGGTTACTATTAATAATATATGACGAAAGGGAGTTTGCAAAGTAACTGTTGAATATTGCCATGTAGTTTTTATTCGTAGGGTTACTCAAATATGGTAATGCCTGTACAGCATACCATGACGGATTCGAAGTAAACTCAATGGTATATTTGTAATTCCTAATCGTACTTGAAGAATCAAGATTTGATAATCCATCAAAATTAAATTTGGTAGTGCTTGAACCACTTACATTCATTGGTAAGGTATTTGTAACCAACATTCTGTTTGTTAGTACAGGGAACATCCGCTCCTCACCATCACTATATTTATCTGTTGATGATACAATTCTATACGCAAGCATACTTATATCACCCGATATAACTATTTCCCAGCTAACAGGGATGCTTTGATTTGGGTCAATTGTTTTTACAATTTCTTTTTTGCTACTATTAAATACCAATGACGCGGGTTTCATTGTAATGGCATCAAAAAATTCAATGCTGGATTCTGTGTTAATCTTTTTATTTGTGAAATTAATTACCTTGGCGGTGAATAGTAGTGTATCTCCCTGCCTCACAAATCTGGGGACATTTGGAATTATCATCAATTCCTTCTGCGATTTAATCCTTTGTTCCAATGTTCCTACTTTAAGGTCATTGGTGTAAGCAAGCATCATTATTCTCCACTCTGTGAGTGCATCCGGTGTGTTAAAGCTAAAAGTTACATTTCCCAATTCATCTGTTTTTAAATTTGGGTGGAAAAATGCTGTTTCATTAAAATTTGTTCGAAGAGGAATTGTATTGTTCTCTTTGATATTTTCAGGTTCAGGCACATTTTGCGGAACAGCCGAACCCTGTTCACTAACTGGTATAATTTCATTATCAACTTCCATACCCATTGTCTCAGTAGCAATGGCTGATTTCCTATAGTTATAATCCATTCTGTCATATAGCACATTATTATATCCCAAATTTTGGTAGCCAAACCAATTTATGCTTGGATAATTAATATTGAGTGCTGGGAAGTATGCTAACTCGGGCATAAATAATGTTGATGAAAGTACTGAGTTGAATTGATTTGTTTCCCAATTGTTATGATAATACTTATTTTTATAAAGATTTAATTGCCAGCTGTTTTGACGAAAATTATCCAGCGAAGCATCGTACATACCAGCCAATAAATCTGCTGATATCTTTTGCCCATCTTTTCCACTTATATTTACGTTCCATTCTTCTTTTTTACCTGGGGTTAAGTGACTTCTGAATGTTTCGAGTACAATATCAAGTTTTTTATTTGTGAACGGAACAACAATCGTGTTTTTTTGCGAATAAAAACGGTTGAACTTAACCATTACAACATTTATATTAAAATTACCTCTATATGATTCAACTACTGGTATTTCAATGGTTTTTTGCCCTTTGTTTAGTGGTATCCACTGCCTGCTGATTATATTATCACCATTAATTACTTCATACATTGCTTGTGATTTTCTAGTTGCTGACCCAATGGTTAGTTTTATTGTCTGTCCGGGTTCAGCAGTTTTAACCGATAAAGCCAACCAATTAACCATATTGCCAGGCATTTTTTTTCTCTCATATGAATACACAGTAAAAATATGCATAACATCAACAGGAGTGCCACTGCTATCTTTACCCTTTGCGATAATTAGATATTCGCCCTTCTCCAATTCGCTAAACAAACTTGTTGGGATTTTCGTAACACCATCAATCGCAATGTCAATTTCATTTATTGTAACTCTTTCCCAATTAATGGGATTGTTTTCATTTTTAATTGGTAGGTGTGGGAAATCAATAATAAATTCGTTTTTAGGAATTACATTGAATTCTGGATTTGGCCACTGCCGTTTTACTAATAATCTTTCGGGTGGTGTTAATTTGTAAATTGATACCTTAGCATCAAAGTTAATATCAGTGCCAACTAAGTTTTTAGCAGATATATTGTGATGTGAATTATTGTTTAATTCAATAATATCTGGCATGTCAATGCTGAGAACAACGGATTTCTTACCTATTTTTATACTTGTTTCAGCTGCCTGTACTTCACCCGTTATATCCGTTACTTCTGTTATAATGTTGTAGGTATATACAGGCTCCATTTTTTCAGGTATCATGTCGTCAGTTTCGGCATCAAACTGAATGCTAAATTCTCCATTTGAGTTTGTTGTAACATTACCATTTGTAATTTCCTTATTGTTGTTTGTAATAGGAGGATACCATGAATAATCTCTATAAAATGGTATTGGATAATAAATATTTCTGACTACTCTGTATTTAACATCAGCTGAAACAACAGCATTTCCAGCATAACTCTCCACATTACCGGAAACTGTAATTTTTTCATTTAATTTGGCCTGACCCCTAAGGCTATCAAATATCACTTCATAGGTTGGAATCCGGTAGTTTTCTACCAGAACTTGAACAGAGCCTGTTTTTGTTTTTAATGTCATTTGTCCGTTTAAGCCACCGGTTGGGATAACGAAAAAACCATTGAACGAACCGTCTTGGTTTGTTGTAAACTTAACTGTGTTGATTTTTTTTCTTGATGAATTAATAAACTCTACGTCAACAATATAATCCTTGAGTAAGTTGATATCTGAATTTAGTTCTTTGGTGACAATTCCTTTAAAATAAACTGATTGCCCAGGTCGGTAAATTGCTCTATCGGTGAATAAATAGGTTGTAATTTTGGGTTTATCAACTACTGTTTTTCTGAAAAAGGTTAAGTAGTTTTCTGAAAATAGCTTATCATCTCCCTTTTCAAATTTAAATAAAAACGTCCCATAATTATTGTTGTTTATGGATTCAACCTTTAAGTATCCTGTTTTATCAGCAACTAAACTGCCGGTCTGTTTAGTTACGTATGTCCTGTTCCGATTATCGTAATGCTGAGTATAGATGGTTACATTTACATTGCCAATGCTCTTTCCTGTTTCCCTATCAAGTATGTAAATGTCAGTATGATTCGAATCAGGATTTTCACAGGTTATGTAGCTTAAGTTTGTGATTGAAATTGGCTTGAACTTTATGGTTTGTGTTGTGCTAAAAAGTGAATCATTTGATACAAAAACAATATAATATCCTAGGGGCAATTTTGGAATTTTTACTTCCACCGTATGAGATCTGTGATCAGAAGTAGCTGGTAGATCCTGTTCCCAAGAAATAATACTTTCGTTACGTAACTGATTCTGTATATTTTCTTTTTTGTTGTGTCTGTTAGCATTTTCCATTGCATCGCCTTTCACAATCCGAAAATATAGTTTTTCAACGTTTTTGAATTCAACTAGTGATAGGATTGCTGTATTTGGTGATTGTGCTATTGGTATCTCAAATCTAAAGTCAATTTGATTAATCTGCTCAATCATATTTCTGCATTTATTTGATCCAAGGGCATTTGGGAATTGTTCGATAACTTTATTGCAAATGCTGTCACTTATACTGAAATAGTATTTATTTTTTTTGTTAACTCCAATTACATAATTGTTGCCCATTATGTAATATTGATTTGCAAGATCAAAGGCAATCGCTGCATAAACGGGATGGTTATTATATTTCTTTGCTAATAATGTTAGTGAGTTTATGTACTCTTGTTTTATTTCGCTTGATTGGCTAGATATACCATATACGTACTTTAGTCGTCGTAGTTCCAAATCTACCAATGCTTCCGTATTATTATTACGTAAATGCAATAATGTTAGTTTTTGAAAAATAGAAAGGACAAGTTTTTCTTTGCTGTATTTTGGATTGATTTTTAAATTAGTAAAATCAGAAATTGGTGTTAAATACTTTGAACAATCTAATTTGTTAACAGGAGTTCTTTTTGTAAATTCAAAATCATCGGATGAAAAATAATTTAGTGCTCTATTCGCAATTAAATCAAAAAAGTAAGGGTAAAGAGCTGTATTGGCTGAGTCGGCTTGAAGTAGTATTGCGTCATAATTTTTAAGTGATATTTGTGAAAGTTCCTTCTCATTTTGTAATGACGCTATATAGAGCTTTTCTATCTCCTTATTCAGTCGAACAGCATCCCAAGTATTGATGTCAGTATTATTGTCATCAAACACAGTTTGTCGCGAATTTATTGTCCATCTGTTAGTGTTATAATATGCTTGATAAAGTTCAGCCACCAATGATTGTAGTATTTCTTTTTCAGGAGTTTGTGCCGTCTTTATTTGGCTTTCTAGTTTCTTTATTGATTTTACAATATGATCTTCCTCAAACCGGCTCTGAAGGCTAGCACGATAGATTAATGATTTAATGATTTGTGGGGTATCATTTTGCACTTTTGCAAATTCATATATTTCATCAACAATCTTCAATGCCGACTTTGGCTGACCTTTTTTTACAAACCTCTCAACTTTCTGCCATTGCTTTTGCGTTTCAAATTTGTCAGGGATTATTTTAAAACTACTAGTAATTAATATCACAACAAAAAGCGTTGAATAGAAAAAAATATTTTTGAATAAGTTCATAACAGAAAGTTGTTTTTAGCAATAGGTGCAAATATAATGCCTTAATTAATTTAATTATTGTTATGACCTTTCGATAAGGTAACCAATGTTTATAACATACACCATTTTAACAAGTTGTTGTTTGTACATAGTTTGTTAATCAATTGTTAATTACGGTTGGCGCAAAATAATGGTATAATATATTTATACTATATTTGCTTTGTAATTCAGTTCCTCTTACTGCTAACTGCATTGTTTAAGCAAACCTGAGGCTTCTTGATTTATAAAGAAGGGTGGAGAGATTAGGCTCCGTGAAGCCCTGGCAACCTTCCTTTAATAAGGAAAAGGTGCCAATACCTAACCCCGTTCTTGCGGGGAAATGATAAATTTTAAATGCAGGGTCAAAAAATAGATTCATTTTTTGTTTTATTGACATCATAACGACTCTCATTTAATAAAAATATATGAGTATGAAGTCAGACATAAAAAAAGAAATTAAAAACAGGGTACTTGTGCTGGATGGTGCTATGGGTACTATGATTCAGCGTTATAACCTTGAAGAAGAAGATTATAGAGGTGAGAAATTTAGGACGGAAAAAATATTACTTAAAGGGAATAATGACCTGTTAAATATTACTCAGCCAGCAATTATAAGTGATATACATGAAGAATATTTACAAGCTGGAGCTGATATTATTGAGACCAATACCTTTAATGGTACCCGTATTTCTCAGAGCGATTATGGGCTTGAGAATGAAGTATATAATATTAATTATCAGGCGGCAAAAATTGCCAAGAAAGCTGTTGATAAATACACTTCGGTTAACCCCAATAAGCCACGTTATGTTGCTGGAGCTATGGGACCAACAAACAAAACTGCTTCCATGTCGCCCGATGTGTCAAACCCGGGATTTCGAAATGTTTCCTTCAATGAATTAAGAGATAATTATTATGAGCAGGCATCAGCATTGATTGATGGTGGCGTAGATTTGTTATTAGTAGAAACAATTTTTGATACACTTAATGCAAAGGCAGCATTATTTGGTATTAATCAACTAATGGAAGAAAAAGACCGTAGAATACCTGTTATGATTTCGGGTACAATAACTGATAATAGTGGACGAACTTTATCAGGTCAAACACTCGAAGCCTTTTTTAACTCAGTGTCGCATATCGATATGTTGAGCATTGGGCTAAATTGCTCCTTGGGTTCCGAACAAATTCGTCCTCACTTGGCCGATTTATCAAAAATTGCATCCTATAATGTAAGTGTATATCCCAATGCGGGTCTTCCGAATCAATTTGGTGAATATGATGAAACTCCTGAAGAAATGGGAGCTCACATTCGTGATTTTCTTGATCATAGCTTTGCTAATATAGTGGGAGGATGCTGTGGTACAACACCTGATCATATAAAGGTTATTGCTGATATTGCCAAAGAATATAACACTAGGTTACTCCCAAAAAAAGAACATAATACTGAGGTAAGCGGACTTGAGCCTGTTAAGATTAACAAATTACTCAATTTTGTGAATATTGGTGAAAGAACCAATGTTAGTGGCTCAAGAAAATTTGCCCGTTTGATTCGGGAGAAAAAATATGAAGAAGCACTAACTGTAGCTCGTCATCAGGTTGAAGGAGGAGCACAGATACTTGATGTTAACATGGATGACGGGATGCTTGATGCTAAAAAAGAGATGACAACTTTCTTGAATTATCTTGCTTCTGATCCAGATGTTTCAAGATTGCCGATAATGATTGATTCATCGAAGTGGGAAGTAATTGAAGCAGGGTTAAAATGTATACAAGGCAAAGGAATTGTTAACTCCATAAGTCTAAAAAATGGTGAGAAAGAATTCTTAGCACAAGCAAAATTGATAAAAAATTATGGTGCCGCAGTTGTAGTTATGGCATTTGATGAAGAAGGTCAGGCAGCCGATTTTGAACGCAAAATAGCCATTTGTGAACGAGCATATAACCTTCTTGTTAACAATGGATTTCCTCCTGAAGATGTAATTTTTGACCCAAATATACTTGCCATAGCAACTGGAATATCAGAGCATAATAACTATGCTGTTGATTATATTAATGCCGTTAGGTGGATAAAGGAAAAGCTACCCTATGCTAAAGTAAGTGGAGGTGTTAGCAACCTGTCGTTTTCTTTTCGAGGTAATAACATTGTTCGCGAGGCTATCCATTCTGTATTTTTATTTAATGCCATTGAAGCAGGAATGGATATGGGAATCGTTAATCCTGGAATGTTGCAAATTTATGATGAAATAGATGCTGACCTTCGTGATCTTGTGAAAGACGTAGTGTTAAATAGAAGAAAAGATGCAACAGAACGACTGCTTCTTTTTGCTGAGAAAATCAAAGATACCAAACTAGCAGGTGATTCAATTAAGGAAGAATGGAGAGAGTTACCTGTTGATTTGCGTCTCGAACATTCTTTAATAAAAGGAATTACAGAATTTATTGAACTGGATGTTGAAGAAGCTAGAAAAAAGGCCGTTAGAGCTCTTGATGTGATAGAGATATCTCTTATGAATGGAATGAATACTGTTGGTGACCTTTTTGGGTCAGGAAAAATGTTCCTTCCCCAAGTTGTTAAAAGTGCTAGGGTAATGAAACAGGCAGTTGCATATTTGCTTCCTTTCATCGAAGAAGAAAATAATGGAGAGCAAATCACCAACGGCAAAGTCGTGCTTGCAACAGTAAAGGGAGATGTTCATGATATTGGGAAAAACATAGTTGGGGTTGTATTATCATGCAATAATTATGAGGTAATTGATCTGGGTGTTATGGTTACAGCAGAGAAAATTCTGGAAACTGTTGAAAAAGAAAATGCTGATTTACTCGGATTAAGTGGTTTAATAACACCTTCGTTGGAAGAAATGGTTTTTGTAGCCAAAGAGCTTACTCGCAAAAACATGAATGTCCCACTGTTGATTGGTGGAGCCACAACATCGGCTATACATACAGCTGTAAAAATATCTCCACATTATTCAAATCCGGTAATACATGTTAGAGATGCATCAAAGGTAATTGGTGTAGCAGGGAGTTTATTGTCCCAAAATGAAAAAGAAAAGTTTTTACAAGAAACAGAAATTGAATATGAAAGGTTGCGTAAAAAGCATGCTGATAATACTGATGAGAAGGATTATATAAGCCTTAAAGAAGCTCGTGCTAATAAATTTACACCCCATTGGGATTCATACAATAAAATGACTCCATCAAAAATTGGGAGAGAAGTATTTGATGATATATCATTAAAGGAAATAAGAGGGTTTATTGATTGGACATTCTTTTTCCATGCGTGGAAATTAAATGGGAAATATCCAGCAATTTTAAAGGATCCGGTAAAGGGTGATGAAGCCCATAAACTATTTGATGATGCAAATAATATGCTCGATCAAATAATTAAGGAAAAATGGCTTCAAGCCAAAGCTGTTACAGGTATATTCCCTTCATATTCGGATAATGATGATGTAATTGTTAGTTCGGGAAATGATCATACTCGATTTAGTTTCTTAAGAAACCAAGAGAAAAAGTCGAATGATATTCCAAATTTGTGTTTGAGTGATTTTATTGCTCCCAAATCGGAAAATGAAACCGACTACCTTGGTTGTTTTGTGGTTACAGCCGGCCTAGGTATCGAAAAGCATTTGAAAAGATTTATTGATGAAAACGATGATTATGGTGCTATAATGTTAAAGGTGCTCGCCGACCGACTGGCAGAAGCAGTAACTGAGTATCTTCATGAAAAAGTTAGGAAAGAATCATGGGGTTATGCGGCAAATGAAAACATTAGTATTCAAGACAAGCTCAGGGAGAAATACCAGGGTATTAGACCTGCACCAGGTTATCCTGCTTGTCCCGAACACAGCGAAAAGGAAACTATTTTTAGGTTGCTAGATGCTCAAAAAATAACAGGTGTTAGTTTAACTGACAATTTTGCTATGTATCCTGCTGCTTCGGTAAGTGGATTCTATTTTTCTCACCCAGATTCGCAATATTTTAATGTTGGCAAAATTCAGTCTGATCAAATTATGGATTATGCAACACGCAAAAATATTAGTGACAAAAAAGTAAAGAAACTATTACCAATTAATATTTAACAAGACTTAATGGTATGTCATTCTGAGCCTAGCGAAGAATCTATTAACTAACTAAAATTGATAAGATTCTTCGCTGCGCTCAGAATGACAACAATATAAGAAAGAAATGGAAAAGACAGTATTACAACATATAAAAGATTCAGAAGGGACACTTTTTTCGTTTGAGTTATTACCACCTTTAAAAGGTCATGATTTTGAATCAACTGAACAAGCCATCGATCCTCTGGTTGAGTTCGACCCATCATTTATTAATATTACATACCATCAGCAGGAAGTTGTTTATGAAAATGCTGGCAATGGTTTGGTACGTAAGCAAACGGTTAGAAAACGTCCGGGAACAGTTGGGATTTCGGCAGCCATAAAGTATCGATATGGAATTAATGTGGTGCCACATATTATTTGTGGTGGATTTAGTCGAGAAGATACTGAGAATGCACTTATTGACCTGCAGTTTTTGGGAATTAACAACCTGTTAGTTGTCAGAGGTGACCCACAACCCGGTACTAAAGTATTTGTTCCTGAGCCTGATGGAAACGAACATGCCTTGGATTTAATTCAACAAATTACAAAGCTCAACAAAGGAATCTATCTCGACGAGAATCTATTAAATACCCGATCCATGGATTTTTGTATTGGGGTTGCAGGTTATCCCGAAAAACATGGTGAATCACCAAATATTGATAGCGATTTATACTTTTTAAAAAAGAAAATCGAAGCTGGAGCTTCATATATTATTACTCAGATGTTTTACGATAACCAGAAGTATTTCGATTTTGTAAAACTTTGCAGATCAAAAGGAATTGATGTGCCTATTATTCCTGGTTTAAAACCTATTTCCACAAAAACTCATCTGGCAAATATTCCCAAAACATTTAATGTTGATCTCCCGGTTGATCTGGTAAAGGAAGTGTTAAAATGTAAAGATAACAAACAGGTAAGGCAGGTCGGAGTTGAATGGGCAATTGAGCAATCAAAAGAGTTGAAGCTCGCAAAAGTTCCAGTTTTACATTATTATACAATGGGTAAGTCGGACAACATTCAAAAGATTGCCAAGGCTGTGTTTTAATAAAACTCTAAACTAAATTGAATAATCCACCGACAGTGATATTACATTGCTATAATACAATCGATATCCAGGGTAATCCAAATATCATGTAAATAATAAAGCTTAGAAAAGTTAGAATACCGCCATATTTATATACTTCCTTAGGAGTGATATATCCACTGCTGATATATAGAATGTTACAGCTTGAGCCTTGTGGCGTAATTACCGAAAAATAATTTGTAGCAAAAAGCAGCATGAGAGCAAGTGGTGTAGGGTTGATCCCAAGAGTTATGGCTGCTCCCAAAAATACGCCTAGTAATGCCATCATGTGTGCTGTTTGGCTCACAAATAAATAATGTAAAACTATGTAAACGAAAACCAGAAGTACAAAGGCAACCTGCTTTGGAAGAAACTCTATTTGAACTGCCATCAAGTTTCCCACATAGTCCATAAAATGTAGTTCGTTTAATTGGCTACTCATAATATAAAGTATCGCAAACCATATCATCGTTGTTAGTGCTTCGCCTTCTTTTTTAATCTCTTTTACTTTAAAAACATTGGTTGCTAATAATAACCCCAGCCCCAAAAATGCAATTATAGTTTTGTTAATATTAAGAGTATCCGATAAGGCCCAGAATACTACCAGTAATACAAAAATGATAGCTGTTATAATTTCATCTCTGCTCATCCTACCCATTTTTTCAAGTTCCTTCTGGGCATGTAAAGGGGCATTGGGTGTATCTTTAATTTGAGGAGGGTATATTTTGTAGAGAACCCATGGAGCAATAATTGCAGCGATAATTGTTGGTATTGATGAAGCTAGTATCCAGGTTCCAAATCCAATATGTACACCATAGGATTCTGCAATTTCTGCTCCGGCAGGATTCGCAGCCATGGCTGTTAACCACATTGCTGAGGATAGTCCTATTCCGAACATACTTGTAAACATTAGGAAGCTTCCAAGTTTTTTTTCAGTACCCTTTTCGGGATTTGAACCATTAACAATTGAAATTGAGTAAATGATTGGAAATAATAACCCCGAGCGTGCCGTATTACTTGGGAATGCTGGAGCAATAATCATATCCGTGGCTATCAAACTATAACCTAAACCAAGGGTTGTTTTTCCAAAACGTTTAATCATCAATAATGCTATCCTTTTTCCAAGCCCCGATCTTACAACCGCCTTAGCAATTAAAAATGCCACAACAATTAACAATACTATATCATTCGAAAAACCTGAGAATGCGGTTTTTGGATCAATTGTTCCGGTTAATACTGCTATCACCATTCCTAATACCGATGCCACCAGAATACTAAATGCACCCAATATTACACCAAATATAGTTGTGATGAAGACTGCAAAAAGGTGCCATGCATCAATGCTTATTTCAGGTGGATGAGGGAGGAACCATATTACTATACCCAGAACTATTATTGTAATTTTTTTTACCATATTTTCTGCTAATCCCATTTCTGGAAATTAAAAGTGAAAATTAATCTTATTTTTTCAATCAATATAAAGTTCTATTGTGATTACATAGATTAATATTCATGTTCAGGAAATTTACTAATATTTGGGTGCCAACTTTAGTATTATTCGATTAGTCTGATTATTTTGCTTTCACCAGGAGCGATGTTAAACCAGAAAATAATATCATTGCCTATTTTTTTATGATGAGGGATTAATTGATCAACTGTTATGGCTTGTGCTTTGGCTACCATCGATAATCCCTCAATTATAACATCATTATTATTTGTGACTTTAATCCTGCCATCGATCTGAATATCATAATCTACATTATCCAAATTAGTACTGTAGTTTAAAAAATCTGCAATTGTTGTCACATTAAGTCTTCCTTCATTTCGAAGTTGTGATAAGTTAGATAATGCCATATTTAATCCCGGCTGTGCAATTATGGTAGAGTCAGAATCCCATGTCCACATTCCCTTTTTTGGATCCACCCAAGCTGGGTAAACATGATTAATTTCAACATGCCAATTATCAACCATTTTGGTTAGTTTCTTTATGTTGAATAAATATTCCCATAAAAAGGATTCTTTAATAAACAATGCGCTTGTTGTTGTCCAATGATATAGATTTTGTGTTTTTGTTGGGTGTTGATAATAATCGGGTTTGGGAATAAAGTCGCCATAACCGCTAAATGGCTTTTCCAACGACCCCTCAAATTGCCAATCCTTGAATGTGCTAAGCTCTTCGTAATATGCATTATGCAGATATTTAACTCCAAAAATGTTCCACAAATCAACAGCATAGTAGGGGGATTTTTTTAAAGTAGCATCACAAATTAAATCTTCCCTATTATTTTTCGGACCGTTATTATTTCCATGATCAATCCATGATGGTGATTTAAAATTAAGCTGCATATATAGTAATGCTTCTTTTAATCTTGATGGTGTTGTTGTGAATTGCTCAGGTGTATGAAGACAAATTTCATTTCCCTTTTTGGCAATCTGAAATAAGAAATCAGAAAATTCATCATCACTTATTATAGTGCTTTCCAGGGTATTAAATTCACCGTGTGAGGCCTGATGGTTTGATATACTATCAGGATTAGCATAAAATACACTTTTGGTTACGGGTATATTATAGAACACAAAACCACCTGTAGCACTATTGGCACTTATAATATTTTCACTTCCAAAATAAGTGGCCCTGTTAGTCCTTATATCAGTATAATCTGCATGTTCAGTCCAAATATATGTTGCTTCATAACCATCGGGGTTTTTCATAAAGCGAGGAATCGTATAAGCATTATTTCCAATTGATATATTGAATTGGTAGCTTCGTTTATTTCCTCTTTTATATGTGCTTGATGACTCTTCTTTTTTCCAGTTATTGCTGTCGGGATTTAATGGAAAACGGAAGAAAGGATGATCTTTTTCATAGTCCAGATTTGCAAAAAGTAACTGTTTTTTTGTGTCTAGTTGAAGAGAAGATATATTGGTAGTATGGTATATAATCATCGAATTATTGTCTGTTCCTACTTTAACCCCTTGCTTGTTGAGCCAATACTCACTTTGGAAATTAATTGTATCCATCTTGCGATTGCTTCTATATACCTGGGATAAAGGTTGTGCATAATTAATGATTATAGATTCCCTTGATACTTCTTGTTTTTTTGCATATCGTTCGCTTACAATAAAATTGATGTTCCCGCTTTGAGGCATACACTCAATACTAAGTTTTAGTTTACTTCCCGGAATGGAAGCTTTAAAACGAAGTTCCTTGCCTTTATCTATATTTTTCGTTCTGATGTGTTTCCAATTAATTTGAGATATTATTTTGCTACCACCAACTACCTTGTTGCTATAGTAGGAAATATTATTAAAGATATTTTCACCTGTATTACTTAATATGCTAAGCTTATTGCTAGAGTTGTTGTAGTTAACACTGAAATAGTCATTCTCAAATAAAACTATGAAATCAGTAAAAACGTCATTATTCACATTTTCAATTTTAATTTCAGGAATATAGGTTGGGTTACTATTGGGGGCAAACTCAATTCTCAAATCATCGATATCTGTTGTGAAATTTTTACCTTGATTCCACAGATATGATTTTATTTTTGATTTAGAAGTTAAGCTGGCAGGAATTAATATGGAATCAGTAAATCTAAACCATTCATCACCGTTATCTGAAACTTCAGTGATTGGCAACCCTTTCCACATAATAGTTTCGTTGTTATTAACAATGGTAACAACAAATAAAGCGTTGTTATTGTTGGAGTTGCTTCTTACATAACAATCAATATATAATTTGGTATTAATATTTGACAATGAACTCGGTATGTCTTGTTCGATACCTAACCCATATGGAATAACTGAGTCAGTATGTGAGTAAAATCGACCTGAATATGCATTTCCCGAATCGATTGATTTTAACCCGATCCAAGTACTTTCATTGAAACTGCCTTCAAGATCATTGAAAAATACCTGTCCCTGCAAACCAATCGAAAATAGGAATGCTAATACAAAATAAACTGTTTGTTTTCGGTAAGAAAACAAATTACAAAATGGCATTATTAATACTGTTTAACGTCTATTTCATTTTTAAGCACCAAAAGGCCAAATGATGCAAGCGAAGCAAAATCATTAACAGTGGGGTAAAGGGCAATTGGAGCAAGTCCGGCAAGACGATTTTTTACATTTTTTAAAAACTGATCGCTATCGAAAATAATACCGGTAAGAATAATGCAGTCTACTTCGCCTTTTAGGGTTGCATAATGAGAAGCGATTTCCTTGGATACCTGATATGATAATGCATATGAAATATCCATTGCTTCCTGATCTCCATTTGCAATTCGCTCGTTAATTTTTGAGATGTTTGAAGTTCCTAAATATGCAGAATAACCACCTTTTTCAGTAATCATTTCCATTACCTCATCTTTTGTCATCTCACCACTAAAACATAGTTCAATAAGTTGACCCATTGGTAAGGTTCCCGATCTTGTAATTGAGAATGGTCCTCCACCATCATGTGCCTGATTTACATCAACAACTTTACCTTTTTCATGTGCGCCAATCGAAATACCACCTTTACCTATATGACATACAATTAAATTTAAGTCGTCATACTGCCTGTGAACAGATTTAGCATATTGTTCAGAAACAAACTTATGATTTAAAGCATGGAATATTGATTTTCTTTTAAACCTGGGATGACCAGTAATACGTGCAACATCGCTTAGTTCATCAACCACAATTGGGTTAGCTACATATGCCTTAATGCCAAGTTTTTCGGCCAAATGATAAGAGATTAAACCACCCAAATTAGTAGCATGCATACCCATGGCTCCTTCTTTTAGATCCTCAATCATTTTAGCAGTGATCTCATAAACGCCTTGTTTTACTGGTTTCATCAAACCACTTCGACCCATTATTATCTCAATATCATCCAGATGTAATCCATTGTTTTCCAGCTCATCTACAATGCTATTTAATCTTAACTCAATTTGTTCGGTAAAATGATCAAACGCTTCTAATGTATCCACTGAATGCTTAATTGTTTTTAAAAATAATGGTTCAGTGTTTCTATAAACCGCAATTTTTGTCACGTCTTCTTCAGGATAAATAACAAGAATATTTTTCTTAATCATAGCTTCAGTCTAGTTGGTTTATTATTTCGCTTCAATTAAATTGATTCATTTAGAATCACACATTATTGTTAGTAATGCTTACAATAGTTAGCAAAAATAGTTAAGTATTAGCTACAATATTAAGTAGCACTGTGCAAATTTACTTAATGTTTCGAATTAACTACAAATAAAGCATGTGGTTTGCTAATATTTAGGTGTTAATTGAGTAACAAGAAATAGATAATAGGATTAAGCAATTCACTTTTAGTTAATATTTGTAAAAACACACTTTTTTAATCGAGAAACCCCTATGTTTTATTATGCCAATATTAATATGCATTGAAAATAACCTTACATATTTCTGCGATATTGTCCACCAACTTCAAAAAGCGTATCGGTAATTTGACCAATGGAAGAGTATTTTGCCGCATCCATTAAGGCTTCAAAAACATTCTCATTTTTCATTGCTTTTATCTTAAGCACCTTGAGTGCTTCCTTAGCTTCATCTTTCCATGTATTATGAAGCTCATTTAACATACTAATTTGATATTGCTTCTCTGTTTCGGTTGCACGTATTACTTCTCCTGGAACAACAGTTTTTGACCCCTCGCTACCAAGAAATGTATTTACACCAATAATTGGCATTTCTCCAGTGTGTTTTTGGTGTTCGTAGTATAAACTCTCTTCTTGTATCTTACCCCTTTGATACATGGTTTCCATTGCTCCCAATACACCACCACGCTCGGTTAATCTGTCCATTTCACTTAGTATGGCTTCTTCAACTAGTTCGGTAAGCTCTTCAATTATAAATGATCCTTGCAATGGATTTTGATTTTTTGCTAATCCCAACTCATGATTTATAATCATTTGGATGGCAATGGCTCTTCTTACGGATTCTTCGGTAGGTGTTGTTATTGCTTCATCATATGCATTGGTATGCAACGAATTACAGTTGTCGTATATTGCATATAGAGCCTGTAGAGTTGTTCTAATATCGTTAAAATCAATCTCTTGTGCGTGTAGTGACCTTCCTGAAGTTTGAATATGATATTTTAGCTTTTGTGATCTGTCGTTGGCACCATATTTTAGTTTCATGGCCTTTGCCCAAATTAATCTAGCTACTCGACCGATAACTGCATATTCTGGATCTTCACCATTTGAAAAGAAGAAAGATAAGTTAGGAGCAAATTTATTTATGTCCATACCCCGAGAGAGGTAGTACTCAACATATGTAAATCCGTTTGCCAAAGTAAATGCCAACTGACTTATTGGGTTTGCACCAGCTTCTGCAATGTGATATCCTGAAATTGATACGCTATAGAAGTTCTGAACATAATTTTTTATGAAATATTCCTGGATATCACCCATTACTTTTAGAGAAAAGTCGGTTGAGAAAATACAGGTATTTTGTGCTTGATCTTCCTTTAGAATATCTGCTTGAATTGTTCCACGAACCCTACAAATTGTGTTCTTTTTAATTTCTTCATATACATCTTGTGAAAGAACCATATCACCAGTTACACCCAACAACATTAATCCAAGTCCGTTATTTCCATCGGGTATTTTACCTTGGTATGAAGGCCTGTTTGTTCCCTTGCCTTTGTATATATCTACAATTTTTCTTTCAACCTCTTCTTCCAATCCATTTTCTTTAATATATATCTCACATTGCTGATCGATAGCAGCATTCATGAAATAACTTACCATTGTTGGGGCTGGACCGTTAATAGTCATTGATACAGATGTCATTGGATTGGCTAAATCAAATCCTGAATATAGTTTTTTTGCATCATCCAAACATGAAATACTAACACCAGCATTACCAATTTTACCATAAATATCAGGTCTTAAGTCGGGATCTTCCCCATAAAGAGTAACTGAATCAAAGGCAGTTGAAAGTCGTTTGGCAGCAAGTCCTCTACTTACATAATGGAACCTTCTATTTGTACGTTCTGGTCCACCTTCTCCGGCAAACATTCGGGTTGGGTCTTCTCCTTCTCGTTTAAATGGAAATACCCCGGCAGCAAAAGGAAATTCACCAGGAACATTTTCGCTTAATACCCAACGCAATATTTCGCCCCAACTAGTAAATTTTGGAAGACTGATTTTGGGGATCATATTTCGAGAAAGGGATTCGACTTTGGTAGCTATTTTGATTTCTTTATCTCTTACTTTAAAGGTGTAATACTCACCTTCATATTGTTTTTTCTTTTCCTCCCATGTATCCAAAATTTCTTTATTGGCAGGCTCAAGTTCCTTTAATGTATTATCGTAAATTGATTGAAGAGTAATTGCTTCGGTTTCATTCCCATTTTCTTTAACCAGTTCTATTGACTGATTTAAACTAAAAAGTTTTTGTGCAACTTTGCTCTGACTTATTACATTGCTATTATAGTTTCTGATTGTTTCAGCAATTTCAGATAAATATCTAACTCGTTTAGGAGGAATTATATAAATTTTATCAGGGCTAAATTCGAATGTGTCATCTTCTACAACAAACTTTGCATTTGTTTTTTCGTTTATTGTTTTTAACAGGGTAGTATATAATTCGTTAACACCGGGGTCGTTAAATTGTGATGCAACAGTTCCGTATACTGGTAGTAATTCGGGATCGGTGTCAAATAACATATTGTTGCGCTGATATTGTTTTTTCACATCGCGCAAAGCATCCAATGCACCTCTTTTATCAGATTTATTTAAAGCAATAATATCAGCATAATCAAGCATGTCGATTTTTTCCAGCTGGCTTGCTGCACCATACTCTGGAGTCATAACATAAAATGAAACATCGCTATGATCTATGATAGCAGTGTCCGATTGTCCGATGCCAGATGTTTCAAGAATTATTAAATCGAAACCAGCAGCTTGGGCAATAGTTTCAGCATCCTTAACATATTTTGATATGCTTAGGTTTGATTGTCGTGTGGCCAGCGAACGCATATAAACCCTAGGGTTATCTATTGCATTCATTCTAATTCTATCACCCAATAAGGCACCTCCAGATTTTCTTTTTGATGGATCAACAGAAATAATAGCTAGTTTTTTATCAGGGAAATCGTTCAAAAACCTTCTAACAATTTCATCAACAAGTGATGATTTTCCAGCACCTCCAGTTCCGGTAATTCCAAGCACAGGTGCTTTCGATCCTTCAACTTTTGCTGATAAACTATCAATGATAGGTGTGGTTTCAGTTGGGTTGTTTTCAGCTGAACTGATTAGTTTAGCAATAGCACTATAGTTACAATTGTAGATTTCTTCAATATCAAAATCAACCTTATCTCCCGTAGGGAAATCGGATTTTTCCATCAAATCATTAATCATTCCCTGAAGTCCCATTTCCATTCCATCGTCGGGCGAGTATATCCTACAAATTCCGTAGTCTTGTAGTTCCTTTATCTCATCAGGTAGAATTACTCCACCACCACCGGCAAAAATCTTTATATGTCCACAACCTTTTTCTCTAAGCATATCGTACATGTACTTCAGGAACTCCATATGACCTCCTTGATAAGAAGTAAGAGCTATAGATTGAGCATCTTCTTGAATTGCAGTATTTACAATTTCATGTACCGACCTATTGTGACCAAGGTGAATTACCTCAGCGCCAGTTGATTGTATAATTCGACGCATGACATTTATTGCAGCATCATGGCCATCAAATAATGAGGCAGCTGTTACAATTCGAATATGATTTGTTGGCTTATATACTTTCGGAATATTGGTCATATTAATCGCAGTTTTTTAAGTAGCTGCAAATATAGTAAAGTTTGATTTTGAATAGGATTAAGAACCAAGAACCAAGAACCAAGAGTCAAGAATCAGGATGGTCGGATAGTTTGATGGTATCCATCACTAACTATTCCTAAAACATAGGTGCAAAGTCTTGAATCTTGCTTCTTGATTCTTGGCTCATTGGCATGGTAATATGCATCTTGATTCCTGTGTGTTTTTTAGATACTTTTGCCTTCTCATTAAAAAAGAGTTAAGTATGAAAACCAGATTGACATTATTAATTGTAACGATTGTTATCATATCACGCATTTCACTTTTTGCCGGGGAGGGAATGTGGATACCAATGCTTCTGCAACAAATGAATGAAAAAGAAATGCAGGAAATGGGGATGAAAATAACAGCAGAAGATATTTATTCGATTAATAAGAGTAGTTTAAAGGATGCTATTCTTCTCTTTGGAAGAGGTTGTACAAGTGAAATAATTTCCAAAGATGGACTGCTTCTTACAAATCATCACTGTGGTTTCGGGAATATCCAAAAACATAGCACGCTTGAACATGATTATTTAACCGATGGTTTTTGGGCAATGAACAGAAACGAGGAATTGCCAAATCCTGGGCTTACAGCAACATTACTTGTTGAAATGAGAGAAGTTACCGATAGTATCCTTTTTGGTGTTGAAAAGGATATGTCGATGGTACAAAGGAAAGGCATAATTAAAGCCAATATAAAAAGAGTTACGAGTAATTTTGAGAAAGGCTCGAAATACAAAGCTACCATTAAGCCATTTTTTAAGGGTAATCAATATTATATGATGATTACCGAGGTATTTAAAGATATACGTCTTGTTGGTGCACCTCCATCAAATATTGGTAAATTTGGTGGTGATACTGATAATTGGATGTGGCCTCGTCATACAGGCGACTTCTCATTATTCAGGATATATGTTGACAAAGATGGAAATCCTGCTGAATATTCAGAAGATAATGTCCCATATCAACCAAAATATTATTTCCCAATTTCCTTAGAAGGAGTAGAGGAAAACGATTTTACCTTTGTATTTGGATATCCCGCACGTACCAACGAATACCTACCATCATATGCAATTGAGATGATTACCGAGGTTGGGAACCCTAATAAAATAGAATTGCGCGAAACACGTCTTGATATTTTTAAAAAGTATTCTAATAGAGATCCGGAAGTTAGAATTAAATATGCAACAAAAGATGCAAGAGCAGCTAATTATTGGAAAAAAATGATTGGCGAAAGTGGTGGTATTAAACGAATGGATGGGATTGCCAGAAAGAAAGAATATGAGGATAAATTTACCAAATGGGCAGTAGATTCTGGTAACGATAATTATGTAAATATAATGCCAGAGTTTAGTAGACTTTACGAAGAATTAACACCAATTAAGGTTGCTGCTGAGTATATGAAAGAAGGTGGAATGTCCATTGAAATTGTAAAATTTGCCAGCAAATACTATAAGCTTGTTCAGCTTAGCAAAAATGATCCTAAAAACACTGAAGCAATTAATAAAGAAATCGACAAGTTAAAAGCTCAAAACAAGATATTCTTCAAGGATTTTTATGAACCCATTGATGAGGAAGTAATGACCGCGTTATTGAAGTTATATGATGAAAATCTTACTAGCGAATACAAGCCAGACTTTTTTAACATAATACATGATAAGTATAAAAATGATTACAAAGCATATACAGATTATGTATTTGCAAAATCAATATTCGACAAAAAAGAAAAACTAAATTCCATACTTGATAATTATAAGGCAAAAAACTATAAGAAAATTGAGAAAGATCCTGCATTTATTATGGCAATGGAAATGGGTATTCTTTATCGCGATAAATTAGGTGGCCAAATGGCTCAACTGAACAATTCAATTGACAGCCTGCAAAGAATTTATATGAAAGCTCAAATGGAAATGTCACCAAATGATAGATTCTATCCTGATGCTAATTTTACATTGCGTGTTGCATATGGAAACGTAGCTGGATATTCTCCAAAAGATGCCGTATACTATAAGCATTTTACTACACTTGAGGGTATAATGGAAAAAGAGGATCCCGATATTTATGATTATGTTGTTACTGACAAGTTAAGGGAACTTTATGACACAAAAGACTATGGGCGGTATGCTGATAAAGACGGAACCCTTCATGTGGGTTTTGCTGCTAGTAACCATACTACTGGAGGTAATTCAGGTAGTCCTGTTCTTAATGCAAATGGAGAATTGGTTGGTGTAAATTTCGACAGATGTTGGGAAGGCACAATGAGCGACCTGATGTATGATCCTGAGGTTTGTAGAAATATTTCAATAGATATTAGATACTTTCTTTTTATTGTGGATAAATATGCCGGAGTTGGATATTTACTAGATGAGATGGAGCTAGTTAAGAGTGAATAGTACAACCAACAACTAAAGACTAATAACCAAAGACCAACAACCAAAGACTAATACATTGAGTCCCAAACTAAAAATACTACCCCTAAGCGATTGGATAGTTACCGATGGTTTTCCATTACTTATTTCCGGACCTTGTAGTGCCGAAAGTGAACAACAACTACTATCTACGGCAAAGGAATTAGCTGGCATTGATGAATTAAAGGTTTTTAGAGCTGGTATTTGGAAACCACGAACTCGTCCTGGTGATTTTGAAGGAGTTGGTGAAAAAGGATTAATATGGTTAAATAAAGTCAAGGAAGAAACGGGTTTGTTAACAGCAGTTGAGGTTGCTGATAATTCTCATGTTGAACTTGCTTTAAAGCATAATGTTGATATTCTTTGGTTAGGGGCTCGTACAGTAGTAAATCCATTTTCTGTTCAAACAATTGCAGATTCGTTAAAGGGTGTGGATATACCAATTATGGTTAAAAACCCGGTAAATCCTGATGTAAAACTTTGGCTTGGGGCAATTGAGCGGATAAATGAAATAGGTATAAACAAGATAATAGCAATTCATAGGGGGTTTCATTATTTTGAAAAATCGCCTTTTAGGAATGCACCGATGTGGGAAATTCCAATTGAATTAAAACGTGCTGCCCCCAACTTACCAATTATAGTAGATCCAAGTCATATTTGCGGTAGGCGTGAATTAATTGAATCAATTTCCCAGAAAGCTCTTGATCTGGAAATGGATGGGTTAATGATAGAAAGTCATTTAGATCCTGATAATGCTCTAACAGATTCAGCTCAGCAAATAACACCCGAGTTCTTACGTGTGATTCTTAAAAAACTTGTTGTACGACATAAAAAAGGAGACCTGAATTTTCAGCATAAGCTTGAAGAGTTAAGGACTGAAGTTGATAAATTAGACGGAGAGTTACTACAAATACTTGCTAAACGAATGGACATCATTGATGAAATTGGCGAGTATAAAAAAGATAATGATATTACAATTCTTCAAATGAAAAGATGGGCAGGTATAATAGCCGACCGTATGTCAATAGGAACGCATATGGGGATCGATAATGTATTTCTTAAAAAACTTCTTAACTTAATTCACAAAGAATCCATTCAGAGACAGGAGGATATTTTCAGGAAGAGATAGATTTGATTGTGTTATTAATAAGGAATCTATGGTAGAATTGATTTTCATGTGAATATATTCAAAGACTAATTCTCAGATATCTTAATATCAGGTCTAAAGAAAAGTTTATACGTCCATAAAGCAGTAAATATCCCAATATAAGCTCCAAAAACTACATCACTTGGATAATGGTCGGTAACTAATACTCGACTTACACCAATCAAAATAGCGATGGATATGAATATGTATCTATATCGTTTGAATACCATGGACAATGCAAAGGCAAATGAAAATGCCCGCAAAGTGTGCCCAGATGGTGTTGAATTTAATTCCCAACTTGTACCAATAAATGATAAACCATAAGAAATCTCATTAAACAACATTATGGGTCTGTAACGACCCAATAGATATTTGAACCCATCTCCAATTATTATAGCAATGGAGATAGATAAACAGATATACAGTAAATAATTTGCCCATTGTGGACATGGTTTCTTGTATTGCAATACTATTATTAAAATGAAGCTTGCCATCAACCCAAGTTTATAAAACGAATTGGTTGCTCCAAGAGAAATATATTCCGAGATTACCGTTGTAGCTGTTCCATCAAAATTATCGTACACATATGTGATTATTGATTTATCAATTAAAAAGAACAATAACAAATAAACAATCAAGGTAATTATTCCATAGACTATGGTATTTCGCTTAATATTTTTCATATGTGTAAAAATTTATTAATTACCTGAATATAAATTAATTAAAAATTTGTTAACATCTGCAACCACTTCTCTTTATAAACGTATTATTTATACTTAATTGTGTTCATGAATCTGCGATTTCGCAGAAACTTGTTTTAATCATTTTTGGTAAGGTATGCTTAAAAAAGTTTATGCTCATTTTATGTCGTGATACTTGAAATCACACTGCTAAATTCGTTAAAAACAAGTAATTATCAAAACTAAATATTGGTTGTGTGAAGGGGAGTAGAACTAAAAAAGCATTAAATCTTATTTGTTTTCCAATTACCACTCTTCAAGTATATCCATGAAATTAACAATAAAAGCAATCCATAAACGATTTCTGATGACCATGCCATTGTAACATTTGCATCGTATACATTTATCAAAACATATGTATAGGCTAAATATATTGTAAGTACAATAATCTCCAAAGTAAGTGATACATCAGTTCTACCTGTTCCCGAAATTCCATTAAAGAAAATAAATCCAGCACCCATAAAGAATACGCCTACACTTACAATTTTTAGTACTGGTAGCCCAAGTTTAATTAATTCGGGATCGTTGGTATATACACTTAGAATAGCTGTGGGAAATATTATTCCTATGCTTACAATTCCAAATACACCAATCATTGTGAGTCCTGCTATTTTATATATTAGCGACAGAACCTCATCTTGTTTCTTTAAACCAATAATATAACTTACCAGGGTGTTGGTGGCTGTTGCAAAACCCCATATTGGTATCATCAAAATTACGTAAACACTTCTCACAATGTTAGAAACAGCCAGAGCCATTTCACCTATTTTTTCGATAAATAAAAAGAAAATAAACCATACCGAAAGAGAAATAAACTGCTGCATCATAATGGGCAAAGCAACTTTAAGTATTGATGATAACCGTTTTAGTTCTACTTTTTTGAACAGAAATAGATCGTAATCACTAAACTTTACTGTTACAATAGTATATCCAATAAAATACACTAATGCAGTTGCTTCTGCAATAACAGATGCAAGGGCAGCTCCAGCAACACCCATTTCTGGTGCTCCAAAATGTCCAAATATTAGTATATAATCTAAGGTTATGTTTACAATGGCTAGTACAAATGTAGTATAGGTAATAACCTTTGTTTTAGCCAAACCAACGAAAAATGCTCTAAAAACCATATTGCCCATAGCGAAAAAAATACCCACAGACCGATATTTCATATATACTATGGTTTCGGAAAAAATTGCTTCGGATTCAACAGCAAATCTTAGTATATCTATCGACCAATACCTAAGAAGAACAAAGGTAAAT
This sequence comes from Bacteroidota bacterium, assembly GCA_016845105.1. GTDB lineage: Bacteria > Bacteroidota > Bacteroidia > Bacteroidales > F082. Next base: position 53,286 of record JAERTF010000098.1, read on the forward strand.
ATTGCCAAAGGGATCATAAAGTACAGCGATTGGTCGATTACCTGACCTATTTCCTTAGGCTTGCCTTCTCCATTTCTACGTGCAATAATAATTTGAGCACCTGTGCTAAATCCCAAACCTAACATTATGACTGCCAAGTAGAATAGCCCTCCTAATGCACCTGCACCCAAAGCAATTTCTCCTACTCTTCCAAGGAAGGCCGTATCTGTGAAATTTATTAGGTTTTGAGCCACGCTTCCAAGAATTATGGGATATGCAATTTGCCAAATCCTGCTATATTTTATGTCGGTTCTCGTCATTCGGCGGCAAAGGTAGTAACTTAGTTTGATGATTACTACTGCTTATTATTGGACTGTTTGATTCCTATTTTTTTCATGCTTAGTGAAACGAAATAAGTACTTAATAGTAACTGAGTTCCTTGACTTCGTTCAGGAGGACAATAATGGCTGACTGAATTATCAATCTTTTCTTTTTGTCATGCTATTCCCAGCAGAGAACCTCCACTTGGTTCAGGAGGACAAATATAAATGGATTATAATAATTGGGAAATAATAGTGTGTAATTGACAAAAAAGAAATGGGCTGCGTCCGACTAAAAACGCAACCCATTGAAAAAAAGTAAGTAAATAGTTAATCTATTCTTTTGCTGTAATGTTTGGAATTTCCTTGCTCACCATAACCTGGTTTGCAATGGGCCCTTGCAATTAGCTTTTCTATTGATATTTTGTTGTCTTCGGCTTCTTCATTTAAGCCAGGTTTATTATCGTAAAGTGAGTATTGCTCACGATAAATTCCGGGTGTAGTATTGGGCATAAGTATATTTGCACCTGCTTTAAGCGCCATTTCACGTCCTCCATCAACTAATGTTTGCATGGCTGTAGTAGCGGCGATATTGATATCTTTCATCATTATTCGCAATATTGCAATCATTTTTAGGCTTAAATCAACCCTTGTTTCCTTTGATGGCACAAGTTTTTTGTATTTGTATAATTTTGTGTCAAGATGTTCAATATATGGTCCCATTCCGCACATATCAATGTTGAAATCACGCATGAAAATTAAATCATTTGCCAAATTTTCTAGGGTTTGAAATGGAAGACCTATCATCACTCCTGTACCAGTTTGGTATCCACATTCTTGTAAACTTCTCAATGATTCTAACCTTGTTTCGAAATGATGTTTTTTATTTTTAGGATGAAGCTTATAATACAGATCCTTATCGGATGATTCAATACGAAGCAAGTATCTGTGTGCACCAGCTGCTTTCCACCGCTTATACGTAACTAAGCTCTGCTCACCACACGAAAGTGTAACTCCAAGTTTACCTTTTCCGATTTTTGTAATGGAATACAGTATATCCTCGATTGCGGATGTAAATTGCTCGTTTTGTATTTCACCAGTTTGAATAACAACCGAACCATAACTGTTATCGTTGATGAAATGAATGGCTTTGGTTACTTCAGTTAGTTCAACCATAAACCTTTCTAGCTTATTATTGGATGCACCTATACCGCAGTAGTAACAGTTTTTGGTACAATTATTTGTAAGTTCAATTAGTCCACGCAAGTGAACAGTATTGCCAATGTGTTTTTGTTTTACCTCTGCCGCTTTTAAAAATAGTAATTCCTTATCCCTACCTTGCGCACCTAACAAGCGAACAATTGAATCTTTATCAAAGTAATTGTTATCTAGTATGTCAGAAAAAGTTCTCATGGATTATCGATAGGAAAATGGAATTTGCTTTTGTTTGTTTTATTCTTTTTGTTCAATTAAATACTTACTGTATTAGTATTGGACTGTTTTTTTCTCAAATGGTTGTATCGCCCTCCGAAATATTCCATTTATAAATGCAATAGCCATTCCATAATTGGAGACTGGAATCCCTGAGTCAATGGCAGGCTTAAGCCTGTTATTTAGCTGTTTACGGGTTACAACACAACCACCACATTGAATAACCATGGCATAATCCTTAATATCGTGTTGAAAACTATCCAATCCAGATACAATTTCGAAATCAATTTTTTTTCCTGTGAACTCTTTAATCCACTTAGGAAGTTTAAATCTTCCTATATCATCACAGCTCACATGATGTGTACATGATTCTAGTATCAGGACTTTATCACCATCAACAAGTCTTGATATATGCGGAGTCCCTTTCAAGTAGTTTTCAAAGTTTGCTTTCATTCGGGCAAAAACAATACTAAAGCCTGTTAATGGGACATCTTCAGGAATTACTTTTGATACATAATCAAAAGCCTGAGAGTCAGTTATTGCCAACGATGGTTTAATGCCTAGTTTTAAAAAATCCTCAAGTTCAGTTTCTCTAACAGTTACACAGATGCAATTATGATCCAATACATCTCTAATTGCCATTTGCTGTGGAAGTATCATTCTACCCTCAGGTGCTTCAGAGTCAATGGGAGTTATTAATAATACAATGTCTTTTTTCTGTATTAATCCTTCAAGTAAAGCTGGTTTAACAAATGCTGACTGAGGTATGGTTTCTTTAATAAGGTTTGTTACATATTCAAGATCAGAAGTAGTTAAAGTGCTAATATTATGAACCTCTTTTCGAGTGATTGATTTTATCGATTTTAACTCATCCTCACAAATAGGTTCTTTATCAGATTTATTGTGAAATATAAGATAGGGAGTACCTAGTTTATCGAATTCATTTATTAAAGTTGTTTCGAATGACCCGAAATTATTTTCTGCAATTAAAAGTACTGCCAGGTCGATGTTGTTAACCATTGCCATGGTTTTACCGATTCGTTTTTTGCCTAATTCTCCAACATCATCAACACCGGCAGTATCAATTATAATTACTGGACCTACTCCAAATATTTCAACCGATTTCTTAACAGGATCAGTAGTAGTTCCTGCTAAGTCAGACACAATTGCAACATCCTGACCAGTAATCATATTAATAAAAGAACTCTTACCATTATTTCTTCTTCCAAAAATTCCAATATGTGGTTTAAGATCCTTTCCTTTTTTCATCCTAGTAATTGTTAGTTGTTTGTTACTTTTGAAAAAATCATAAATAACATCATTAATAGTATAAGTCGCGTTTACCTTTTTTAATAATCTCAATCTTCATTTTTACTGAAGCCTCAAGTTTTGGCTCCTTTATATCTCTAATATTTTTATCAATTAGTTTCCATCCCTTGACAGCAGTGTCTTCTTTAGCATAATCCTCAATATATTCTGCCAATGTAAGTATCGCATTGGGAGTGCAAAAACGTTTAATAAATCCTGGCACAGAGAACTCCATAAAATGTTCACCCGTACGACCTTTTCGGTAGCAAGCCGTGCAAAATGAAGGAAGGTAGTCTCCATCAAGAAGTTCGTCAATAACTTCACCCAACGAACGATCGTCGTTAATTAAAAATTGTTCTTGATTTAAATCTTGCTTTTTGTTTTCTTTTTCAGAATATGCTCCCATTTCAATTTTTGTACCAGCATCTATCTGTGAACAACCATATTGTAATACTTCTTTACGAATATGAATAGGCTCTCTTGCTGTTAAAATCATACCTGTGTATGGCACAGCTAATCTTAGAATGGCAACTATCCTAGTAAATTCTTCATCACTTACAGCAAATTCCGGATCTACTTTAAATTCAGCAGCATCCTGTAGCCTGGGGAATGAAATTGTATGAGGACCAACGTTATAGCATGCCTCAAGATGATTAGTATGCCTTACCAATCCCATAACATCGAATCTCCAATCTGCAAGACCGAAAAGCACTCCTATACCAACATCGTCAAGTCCTGCCTCTTGTGCTCTGTCGAGGGATACAAGTCGGTTATCATATGCAGCCTTACGACCTCCTTTATGATATTTACTGTAGGCCTCAGGGTCGTAAGTTTCCTGGAATACCTGATAGGTTCCTATTCCAGCATCCTTAACGGTTTTAAAACCTTCAATGCTTAATGGTGCTGCGTTTATGTTTACCCTACGAATTTCGCCATTTCCGGTTTTAACACCATAAACAGTTTTAACAGTTTTGGCAATATATTCAGGATTATACCGAGGATGTTCACCATAAACTAGGATTAGTCTTTTTTGACCGTTATGTTCAAGAGCCTCAACGTTTTTAATTAATTCTTCATTGGATAGTGTTTTACGTACAGTGTCTTTATTTGTGGCCTTAAAACCACAATACTCACAATTGTTTTGACATAGATTTCCAACATATAATGGTGCAAACAGTACAATTCGTTTTCCGTATACTTTTTCTTTAAGCATTCGTGCACCAGATTTTATCATTTCTATTTGTTCAGGCTTATCCGCTCGAATTAGTGTTGCCACTTCCTCAAGATTTAGTCTTTCTTTACTCAATGACTTTGAAACTATTTCCTGAATACGAGTGTTAGATGGTTTTGCATTGTTAAGATAGTTCCATATTTCTTCTGTGTCGATATATGGTACCTGAGGCTTATCAGGAATGTTATATTTTTCTGGAGTAAATTTCATTGTTTTAGATTTTTTGGAGTCAAGAATCAAGAATAAGGAGTCAAGATTTATTTCTTGTATCTTGGCTCTTGCATCTTGGTTCTTGAACCCTGTATACTGACATTGTCAAATAGGTAGAACAACAGTAAAAGTGGTTCCAAAATTTGGCTTGCTTTTAATGTCGATGTTGCCTTTATACAATTCGACCATTTTCTTTGTAATTGAAAGGCCTAATCCTGTACCACTGATATTCCTGGTTTCAACTGTTTTTATTCGTGAAAACTCTTCAAATAATTTTGGTATATCTTCTTCACTAATTCCAATACCAGTATCTGAAACAGTTATTGTTATGGCACTATCAGATTTTTTTACATAGAAACGAATTTCTCCATTATCTCTATTGTATTTAACTGCATTTGATAGCAAGTTATTAAAGATAATTTCGATCTCATCCGCATCTGCATCCATATGTACATTATCATCAATCTCAGAGATAATATTGATATTGTGTTGAATAGCCATGGGCTGGATTGTATCAATTGCCAATTGTGCCATCTCTCTTAGATCAACACCTTTAAGAATTCTTTTTTTCTTTCCGGATTCAAGACGTGTTAAATCTAGCATGTCAATTATTAAATTGCGCATACTTTTTATTCTAACAAGTGAGCGGTCAATCATCGACATATAGTCGTTAATGTTTTCTCCAACTTGTTTTTCTTCCATGATTTTAAGATACCCTTCAATGGCGTTTAAAGGAGATTTTAATTCATGTGATAGTACCGATAGAAACTGGAAGCGTATCTGCTTGCCTTCCTCTTTTAGCCTTGCGGTCATTCTTTTTAAGAATAAATGCTTGCTAATGTTTTCAATGGAAGACTTTAATTCATCAGGTGTAAACGGTTTTGGTACAAAATTGTAAGCTCCAAAGTTTGTTGCTTTTACTGCAATATCGAGTGATGCATATGAGGTAATCATCATTACAGCAGTATCGATTCTCATTTTACTAATTTTTTCCAGTACATCAATTCCTTGAATGCCAGGTAATTTATTGTCGAGAAGAACAATATCGATATCACCACCTTGAATTTTTTCAAGTGCTATTTCACCTGTCTCAGCTTCTGATATTTCAAAAGAAAAGTCTTCTTCCATAAATGGGAAGCCGATTGTATAGTTTCTCAATATTCTAACTACACCCGAACGAATTCCAGGTTCATCGTCAACTACTAATACTTTTAACTTTTCCATGACTACTATATATTAATATTATAATTTGAGAAGTTTGTTAATTTCTCTGTGTAACTGATCGCTTCTAATTCCTTTTTCAAGATATAAGTCAGCTTTTATCCATTGCCTGTCTTCAGCAGAATCGAGATTAAAATTTAAACCTGTTTCAGCAGTTACAGCTGTGGCTATAATTACTGGAACATCTGGATAAGCCTTCTTAATTTTATAGCTCAATACAAATCCAGCATCCTGGGTTTCCATCATTAGATCCAGTATGGCTAAATCGGGTTTCTTGGCTATAGCTTTTTCTGCCTCGGCTACGCTTTCAGCAGTAATTACGTTAAATCCAAAGCTCTCAACATGATGTTTCAATTGAAACAAGTAATCTGGATCGTCATCAACAATTAGTACTAATTTTTTTTCCTTCAACATGACAGTTTTTTTATATAATTGGTTTTTTTGGTAATCGAATTTTAAACTTAGTCCCAGTTTGGCCTTTGTTTTTATCAGCATTCGATTTCACATTAATTTGTCCTTTATGCATTTTTACAATTCCGTATACTAATGGTAGGCCCATGCCTGTTCCTTTTCCAATAGCTTTTGTTGTGAAAAACGGAGTGAAAATTTTCTCCATATTTTCGTTTTTAATACCACATCCTTCGTCTGAAATAATGATACAAAATTCATTGTTTGAGTCTTCTACCTTAATTGTTAAGGTACCACCATTGGGCATGGCGTCAATGGCATTTTTCTCTAGGTTTGTCAAAACTTGCATCATTTGATCTTTGTCGACAAATGCCTCTAAAGCTTTATTATCTGAAACAAACTTTGTTGATATGTTTTCTGGTACTATGATTGACTGCAAACTGTGTTGGCAGAACTCAATAATATTTGTTCTTTCGGGAACAACCTGGTTTTTTCTTGCAAAGTTTAATAACCCACCTACGATTTTTTTGCATCTATCAGCCTGTTCAACAATAAGATCAAGATCATCTCTGATTGGGTCACCATCCTTTGATTCATCCTTAAGTATATTGCTATACATTGAAATAACACCAAGCGGATTGTTTAGTTCATGTGCTATTCCTGCTGATAACTGACCCATGTTTGCAAGCTTTTCTGATTGCTTTAATGCTTGCTTAGCAGTAGCGAGTTTTTCATTTGAGATATTTAGGTTATTAATGGTTTCATGCATTATCTCAATGGAGTGTGGCAGGCACATTTCATTCTCGGCAAGTCCGTTTATAATGGCGATTGCATGAGCTCTGCAGGTATCATATCCGCACGCTTTGCAATTAAGGTGATCCATATGATCAAATTTGCCTATACTTTTAAGTGTTTCTGTTATCTCAATTTCTGATGGCTCGGTAATTCTTCTGTCATCGGGATTAAAGTTGCGTGATAAATCAATGGAGCTATATTCTTCTATTTGCTTTTCCCATTGTTTAGTATTAAGATTGTTTAGTTTGTTATTAGCGTATTCACTAATTCTATTTCTACGATTTAATCTGCTGCCGTTTTTTGACATGCCGGGGCCCATTATACAGCCATCACAGCAAAGTAGATTTAGGTGTTTACCTTCAAGATTACCTTTTTCAAATTCATTAATGGCATCCATAAAGTCTTTTTTTCCATCAGCAACAATAATATCAGATTCTGTTACATCTGAATGTTTACCCATTGTATTTAATAAACCGTGACTTACTGGAAAAACAGAACCTTTTCCTGAGATAGGAGGGTCGAAAGAACTTAATTCAACACCTTCAGCAAATATTTTTTTTGAATTAAACATTTGTCTTAATTCTGTAAAAGTTATAGAATTATCTATTTCATCTGATTCTCCCTTTTTGGCAATACAAGGCCCAATGAAAACAATCTTGATATTGTCCTTGTATTTCTTCTTTATCACTCGTCCTATTGCAACCATTGGTGATACAATTGGGGCAAGATGATTAACCATGTCGGGATGATGTTTTTCAATACAAGCAACAACTGCTGGGCAATCGGAAGAGATATAGGAAGTTGATTTATTCTTTTCCAGAAGTGACTTATATTCCTGAGCCACTAAATCAGCACCAAATGAAACTTCAACAACCTTGTAAAACCCAAGTTTTCTTAGCATTCCTACAAATTGTTGATTGTCTTCTATTTCAGTAAATTCAGCTGGAAAGCTTGGAGCAACTGCAGCAACTACTTTTTCGTCACCTTCCAATGACGCTTCAACTTTTGATATTTGCTTGCTAAATGTTTTCGCACCCTGACTGCAAATATTAACACAATTACCACATGCAATGCATCTTTCGGGCATAACCTCAGCCTGTCCGTTTACTATTTTAATTGCCTTAACCGGACATTCTCTTACACATGTATAGCAAACGCGGCAGCGATCCTTAACAGTGTAAACTAATATTTCTTCCAGGTTTAAATAGTTCATTGCAGTAGTATTTGAGGGTTTTAGAAGGGAAAGGCTTATGACCAATAAGAGTTAACTAATTCATTAAAACCGCTCCTCTCCCTTCATATTCCCAAGCTTATATCATTACTTCACGTTTTTTATATTTAGTATGTAATAATTCATGACTCTTATGCCCCAAAGGTTTTCCTAAATAGTTGTCATATAATTCAATTATTTCAGGGTTTTTGTGTGATACCTTTAAGGTTTCATTTTCGTCAATCTTATATAGAGTTTTCATTCTTGCTTTTAGCTGATCTTCGCTAGTTCCAATATGTTGACCACCGCCACCAATACAACCGCCAGGACAAGCCATAACTTCTACAAAATGAATGTCATTTCTTCCATTTTTAATTTCATCAAGAAGTTCTTTTGCATTGGCCATTCCGTTAACAACAGCAACACCTAATTCAAGATCACCAATTTTAATTTTAGTTTCTTTTCTGCGTTCCAATCCACGTATTTGAGGAATTTGGAAATTAACAAGTTCTTTACCGGTTATACTGAAATGAGCTGTTCTGATAGCTGCTTCCATTACCCCACCTGAAGCTCCAAATAGTTTACCTGCTGTACTTCTGAAACCCATTGGTGAATCAGTAAGTTCAGGTTGAATATTGAACATATCAATACCATATAGTTTTAAAAACTTGGTTAGCTCACGAGTTGTTAATACTGCATCCACATCTGAAATACCAGCCTGAGTCATTTCTTCACGTTGTGCTTCGAACTTTTTAGCAGTACAAGGCATAATAGCTACTGAATATATTTCTTCTGGTTTAAGGTTTTCTTTTTCAGCAAAGTAAGATTTAATTACAGCTCCTAACATCTGTTGAGGTGATTTACATGATGACAGGTTTGGAATTAAATCAGGATAAAACTCTTCAGCATATTTTACCCAACCAGGGCAGCAGCTTGTTATCATAGGTAGAACACCACCTTCAGTAATTCTTTGAACAAGTTCTCCTGACTCTTCCATAATTGTTAAATCGGCAGAAAATGATGAATCAAAAATATTGTCAAAACCAACTTTTCGCAATGCTGCATTGAGTATTCCATTTATATCGATTCCTTCTTCCATTCCAAGTTCTTCAGCCATTGAAACACTAATTGAAGGAGCATATTGAATCACAACTCTTTTTGCAGGGTTATTTAGTGCATCCTGAATTTCAGCAAAGTGATTTTTCTCGGTTAGGGCACCAGTTGGACATACCATAATGCACTGTCCGCAATTGATGCAGCTTGAAGTATTAAGTCCTTGATTAAATGCAGTACCAACTATTGATTTATTGCCTCTGTTGATTATATCAATGCAAGCAACACCCATTACATCTTCACAAACTGTTACACATCTGCCACAAAGAACACATTTTTCAGGATCGCGAACAATTGATGCGCTTGATAAATCGAGCTTTTCACTGTTTTTTACACCTCTGATTCTTCTTTCCCTAACATGATGTTCTTCGCTTAAATCCTGTAGTTCACAGTTTTTATTTCTAACACAGTACAAACAGTCATCGGGGTGGTTTGATAGCAGAAGCTCAATAATTGTTTTTCTTGATTCAACTACTCGTTGGCTATGAGTTTTAATTTTCATGCTTGAATTTGCAGGAAAGGAGCAAGAAGTTATTAGTTTGCCTGTGTTTTCATCTTCAACAACACACATGCGGCAAGCACCTGTAGGCATTGAATTTTTTAGATGACAAAGTGTAGGTACTTTTATACCATTTCTATTTAGTACCTCAAGGATAGTTTCGCCTTGTGTAGCCTTAAATTCTTTATTATTTACGTTTATTGTAAAATCCATTTTTCTGAGGTTTTAAGAGATGATAATTGAGTCGAACTTGCATACATCGAAGCAGGTACCACAACTGATACATTTGTCATCAACAATAAAGTGTGGTTTTTTGCGACTTCCTATGATTGCATCAGTAGGACATTTTTTTGCACAAATTGTACATCCTGTACAATTATCAACATCTATTGTAAATGTTCGTAGTTCAGTACAAACATTTGCACGGCATTTACGATCGAAGATATGTTCTTCATATTCTTCTCTAAACCAGTTAAGGGTGCTCAAAACAGGGTTTGGTGCAGTTTGACCTAACCCACATAGTGAAGTTTCCTTGATTACTTTACCAAGTTTTTCAAGTTGAGTTATTCCTTTAAATCTTTCCAATGCTTCGTTTTGAGCAGCATTCACAGGCTTATGTGTTATGCTTTCAAGTATTTCAAGCATTCGTCTTGTACCTTCACGGCATGGAATACATTTACCACAACTTTCTCTTTGGATAAAATCCATGAAGAATTTTGCAACATCAACCATACATGTATCTTCATCCATTACAACTAATCCACCTGAACCCATCATGGCTCCAATGGTTAGTAGTGAATCATAATCAACTTCTATATCAAGGTTTTCTTCGGTAATACATCCCCCTGAAGGTCCGCCAATTTGAACAGATTTAAACTTTTTATTATCTGGAATACCACCTGCAATACCAAATATTACCTCTCTTATTGTTGTTCCCATAGGAACTTCAACTAAACCAGTAAGGGCAACCTTCCCACTTAAGGCAAATACTTTAGTTCCTTTACTTTTTTCAGTTCCTATTGAGCTAAAAGACTCTATGCCATTTGGAACTATTTCGGGTAAACAGGATAGTGTTTCAACATTATTAATGATTGTTGGCTTTCCAAATAATCCTTTAACAGCTGGAAATGGTGGTCGAGGGATTGGCATTCCCCTGCTTCCTTCAACACTTTTAATTAATGCAGTTTCTTCACCACAAACAAATGCACCTGCTCCCATTTTTACTTTTATCTCAAAATCAACACCACTACCAAAAATATTTTTACCAAGTAGTCCGTATTCTTTTGCTTGTTCTAAAGCTATGTTTAATCTCTCTATGGCAAGTGGATATTCTGCTCTTATATATACATATGATTTTGTAGCTCCAATACCAAAAGCTGCGATCATCATACCTTCAATTAATCTATGTGGATCACCTTCAATAACGGCTCTATCCATAAATGCACCAGGGTCCCCTTCATCAGCATTGCAAATAAGATATTTTTGATCAGCTTCGGTGTTTAGAGCAAACTTCCATTTCATACCAGTGGTAAATCCACCACCACCACGGCCGCGTAATCCACTTTGATCAACCATATCACAAACTTCAGGAGATGTGAATTTGTTAATTGTTGATAGGTATGATTCATATCCACCACTAGCAATATATTCATCAATGCTAATTGGGTTTAATGAGCCACAATTTTTTAATACTAAACGCATTTGTTTAGCAAAATATGGATGTGAGCTAAAACTAGAGACATTTTCCCAGGAGTGATTATTGTTTGTAGGAAACTGATAGATTGCTTCAATATCTTTTGGTAATTCTAAGTTGAATACTGAATTTAGAAGATCTTCAACTTTGTCGTTTGTTACATTTCCAAATGAAACTCTATTGTGCTTTGGTAACTGAATATCAACTATAGGTTCAGCAGAGCATAATCCAATACAACCTACTTCTACAATCTCTGCATCAATATTATTAGTTTCGATGTATGATTTGATACTCGATAATGTTTTTCCTGCACCAGCTCCTAAACCACAGGTTCCTGCACCTAAATATATAACAGGCTTCTCAACTTGTTCTCTTTTTAGAAATGTGAGTTTCTGGTTTATAACGGTTTTGCTTGTACTATCAATTACTTTATTGATTAAGATATCCTGGGTATTTCCTTGTATTCTATCCATTTATTCTTCCTCCTTTACTTTATAAGTATCGATAATCTCAGCAAGGGATGTTGCTGTTACTTTAGCATAAAACTCGCCGTTAATAGCAATTACCGGTGCAAGTCCGCATGCCCCAATGCATGCTACCACTTCAATGCTAAATAAACCATCGCGGGTTGTATCACCAGCTTTTACCTTTAATTGTTTTTCAAGTTCTTGCAATACTGTTGCAGAGCCTAGCACATGACATGCAGTTCCACGACACACTTGAATATGATATTTGCCATTTGGCTGGAATCGGAATTGATTGTAGAATGTTGCAACACCAAATATTTTACTTGAAGGAATATTTAGGTATGAGCCCACTTTTACAATTGATTCTTGCGAAAGATACCCTTCGGCAGACTGAATGTCTTGTAGTAGAGGTATAAGGTTATCGCGACCTGCCTCAGGGTACTTGTTAAATATTTGCTTGATATCTCCCATGTTGAAAAACTGGTTTTCAGGGTTATTACTAAAATTATTATGCTATTAATTTCTCTATCTCAGGAATAAGTACTGTTGCGTTAACAGGTTTTTTAACGAAAGCACTTACGGGGAACCATACTGCTTCATTTTCTTCGTTCAAGTAGTCAACACCTGCATTTCCTGTTACGATATCTTTTACAAGAATTACACGTAGATCAGAGTAATCAGGGTTTTGTCTGAATTGTTGTGCCATTGCCTGAACACTTGGTTTAGTAGTTGTTAGTACTTCGATTGAAGTTTGGATGATAACAGGAATATGGTTTAAAGTTTTGTTTTTAGCCATTTCTTCGGCTAGTTCAAAACCCTCAAATTGAGTTGTCATCATTACATCCAGGATAGCTAAATCAGGATTTTCTTTCATAATTAATTCCAATCCCGCTTTTTTGTCGTTGGCTGAAAATACTTTATAACCTTTTGCGGTTAATATTGCTTCTACGGCTGTGATAATGTCGATGTCGTCATCTACTATTACAATTTTTTTTAAGTCTTTCATTTCTCTAATTTTTAAGTTTTCGATGTTGTAAAAGTATATTAGGTAAAGGACCAGGGTTAGGTAGGAGAGTACCTTTTTAGCAAGTACTCAAGTCCTGATTTTTTCGCTAGAAAACCAGTACTTTTACGCAAAACTGAGTGTAAATAGAGGAAATGATTTAGGGTGTCGGGCTATAACTATATGATAATCAGCTTGTGACGAAGTGCGTAGGCAAGAAGGCTGATTGCGCTTTTACAACCTGTTTTTGCAAGCATGTTTGACTTATGTCCAACAACTGTTCGTTCACTTACGTACAAAACATCAGCAATTTCCTTGTTGCTCAGACCTTCTGAAAGAAGCTGAAGAATTTCTTTTTCTCGGGTTGTGAATTTGACTCCATCACTATTATCTGTTTCTTCTTTTGTATTAACCTTACGGGTAAAAAATTTAAAAAGTTCTTCTGAATAATAATTACCTCCTTTTGCAACTGTTGAGATGGCTTTGTCAAGAGTTTCCTTATTTATGTTTTTTACCAGAAACCCTTTTACCCCTGCATCAATCATACTTTGCACATAATTGTCATCTGTAAACATAGTAAGGGAAATTACTTTTAGCTCAGGATTTTCCTTTAGGGCAATTTTTGTTGCATCGATACCTGACATAACGGGCATTTCGATGTCCATAAGCACAATATCACAGTTTACTTGTCGTATTAAATCAAGGAAATCCTGTCCGTTTGCAGCTTCTCCAACAATCTCAATGTAATTGAGCTTTCCAAGAACCATTTTAAGTCCATTTCGAAAGATTTCGTGATCATCAACAATTATTATTTTAACAATATTTTCCATAAGGATAAGTAATGCAAAATTAATAAAGAATAGCAATTACTAACCTACTTTGCAAACCAATTTTCTTTACTAATATTGATTGCTTTTTATGTTATACCAACTATCGATGAATTAGGGTAATCACAATTTTAGATGATATAAATGAATTAAAATAACTATATCTCGATATTAATCTTAAAGCCATTCCCCTCACTGCTAGTAATTTCGCAATTACCATTTATGGATTTTATTCGGCTTACTATACTCTTTAAACCAATCCCTGTTCCTTTATTCTCCATAACGGTTTTACTATCAAAACCGATTCCATCATCTGTAAACATCAGAGAAATATTATCGCCTGATTTTTGAAGTTGAATGTAGGCATTTTTTGCCTTCGCATGTTTTATTGTATTTGTTAAAAGTTCGCTAATAACGCGAAATAGAATCAGTTGTATATTTTTATCAAGTGAATATTGGATACCATTTGTATTGAAATCGACATGTATTTTACCTGTTTGATTTACTTTTTCACAAAATGCTTCAAGTGCTTTCACCAGTCCATATTCATGTATAACTCGTGGCATTAAATTATTCGAAATTTCTCTAATGCTTGAAACAGCATCATCAAGCATCTTGTTTACCTGAATTACAAACTCTTTCTTTTCTTTGGGCTTAATTTCAGTAGAGCCCAATTCATTTACATACAATTTAACTGTTGAAAGCAATGGTCCAATTCCATCATGCATATCTTTGGAAAAACGTTCGCGTTCTTTTTCTTCAGTTTGAATAACTGCACTTAGTACTTTCCTCTCCATTTCCTTTCGTTTTGCAAGGTTTCGGGAAATGCTTAGAATAACCGTCTCTCCATTGAACTCAAGTAATCGACTATTTGTTTCAACCGGAATAACTTCTCCATTTTTATTGATGTATTCAGAATCGAAGAGGAATGACCCTTGACTTATTATTGTCTTGCGGTATTTTAGGAAAAGACCAGCTTGTTTAAGTGGTTTGATATCAAGAATATTCATCTGCAATAACTCTTCTTTCGAATAAAGAAGTAGCTTGCTTGCCTGTTTATTAACTTCAATGATATTACCTTGTATATCACTTACAAATATTTCGTCACTGCTATTTTGAAAAATGGTTTCAAAGTTTTCTTCGCTTTGTTTTAGAGCTTGCTTTGTTGATTTTAATTTAGTATTACTTAATCTAATGGCATTTAATAGTCGGTGAACTCTTGGTGTAGTAGTAGATAGCATTAGGATTGCCAATAATACAACCAGAATTAAACCCATAATAATGGAATTTACTATAATGGTTTTTAATGGTACATAGGTAAGTTCTTTTGTTGGAATGGCAATTACTATATGATATTCAAAATCGGGATAATAATCCAAGGCCAATAGATACTCTACATTATTTTTTTTGCTCGTGAACTTCTTTATTTCACTATTATTATGCAGAATTAGGGTTATTAAATCATTGTCAATAATAATGTTTCTTAAGTCATCAGGTTGATGAATTATATTCCCATCAATGTCCAATACAAATGGAAAGCCAGTGGTACCGATATTTAAAGTATTTAGTGTTTCATGAAGTTTTTTTATATCCTTTTCTTTACCTCCTACGTATAGGACACCAATTAACTCATTATGTAAATATATTGGTTCGTAGGCAGTTATATACCAGTCGTTAACAACATAAGCACGACCATAATATATTTCACCATTATTTATGGTTTTTGCTACAATTGATGAATTTGGAATAAAGGTACCAACAGCACGTTCGCCATTTTCTTTAAGTACATTTGTTGAGATTCTTAAAAAGCCACTATCAATTTTTTGGAAAATAGTTGTAGTTCCACCAAACAATCCATGGGTTTCATCGGGGAATAAGTTGGAATTAAATATGGGCTTATTTCCCCAATATAATTCTTTTATTCTTGTATTATGAGATGTTAGACTCACTTGGTTCGTTGCTTCTATATCAAGATATTTATCTGAAAAACTAATCTTCTTGCTGTAGAAAATTCTATTCGCTATTTTTAAATCAGTCTTAACATTTTCCAGCTTTAGTTCTCTTTCTCTTTCAAACATCTTCTTTATGGTTGTTGCCTCAAGTAACATACCATCTTCAGCTATTTGATAAATTGATTCACGGCTAATATTCACAAGAAAAACTGTAAAAACAATTATAGCAATAACAAGAGCTATTAGTACAGGATAAAACAGTTTAAATTTAAGTGAAAGATTAAAATACTTGTTTTTCATCAGTAAAAATTATTGAGCAAAATTAAGTAAATAAACTTGAAGAAAGTAGTACTAAAGTATTTGAAAAGAAAGGATTATTGCAATGGCTAAAGCCATTTACGCCTTCTAAAGTATGCTGCCATTCCACCTCCAATAACAACCATAATGATTATGATGATCCAAAATGCTAACCCGTTTTTTTCCATGGGCAATAAAACATTCATTCCATAAAGGCCGGTAAGGAAAGTAAGAGGCAGGATTATTGATGAGATAAGAGTAAGGGTTTTCATTATCTCATTTGTATTATTGGTCTGCATCGAATCGAAAGTTGTTGATAATCCTTCGATTAACTCACCATAATCTTCGGTCATATCCCACATTTTATTGTAATAATCGAGGATATTTCCCCAATATTCCTCCATATTGTCTGCGTAACCTTCAACCTTACCTGACTCAAATCTATTAAAAACACGTAGTTGAGGTTTAAACATTGTGTTAATTGCGATTATATTTTTACGAGTAACAGATAATCTTTCGATTATTCTTCGGGCTTTACCACTAAATAGCTCACGATTGATTAACTCAAGCTCTAACCCAATTTTGCGAAGAATGAAAACAGATTCTGTCATCAATTTCTCAAGTATCGTATATAATAACGCATCAGAAGTCCCAATTTCAAAATCAATGCCTTTTTCGTATTGTTCCTTTGCTTCTTCGAATAACTTGTCAACAATCCAGTGCGTTTTTCCTACGGTAATTAAAAAATCTTCTCCCCAAAAAACCTTTAATTCGCGTGGTTTTACAAATAGATTCTTTCTGTCGAATACAGGAAAATGAAGAATTAAAAAATAGTAGTCGTCATATATATCAATCTTAGGGCGTTGATTTGTTTGTCTACAGTCTTCAATATCCAATTGGTGAAAATGATATTTGTTGTCAAATTCCTCAAAATCATTTTCATCAGGATCATTAATGTGTAGCCACCTAAGCCTTCCTATTTTTAATACTTCTTTCACAGTCGTCAAAAGTAGTGAATTATATTTAAGTATCTAACCATACCAATGCATTTGACTTGATGGAAAATGACTTGTTATGATTATAATTATTACAAGCTTTTTGATTTCAAAAGTTTATGAGGATATTTTTTTTGAGTTAATACCTAAAGTTTAGTGGAATACTGGTTTAAACCTTTGTACCACATGGATTATTTTACTATCGTAAAGATCTGTTATTTGATATGCTATTTTACTGATGTTGTAATCATTAGTTAGTTTGAAATAATTGTCCATTGGATTAAGCCATATCAAGTAGGGTCAGCTGAGAGTGTTTTAGCATTTTCTCTTCCAACTCCATCGTCAATAATCTCAATTGTTAATGCTCTTTTGTCTTGCTTAATTTTAATGGAAACTATACCGTTTTCATTGTTTTATTTTGGCGAATAGAAACAATTTTTAGGAGAAAATATTTTTTCTTCTAACTTTAAAGTTTTGATGGACTTGCTTATTTCTTTTTTATCGATACCTGTAATTTCAGCAATTTCACCTGCTTTCAATGGTTTTTCTGCTTTGGTAAGTATGTCAAGTATAATTTTCTCGGTATTCATAACTGTTTTCTTTTTGTAAAATTAAATTCTAAATACTTTTTCTATTATATGGCTGGTGCTAGATATTTTTAGTTTTTACCAAATACACCTACTTTGCCACCTGCTTTCTTTTTAGGATTATCTCCCAGTTCGACCTGAAAATTACTTTTTTCTTGAAATAGCATAATAATATCTGATCCGCCAAATAGAAAATACCCAAATTCCTGTCCTTTGTATAAGTTAACTCCTTTTGTTGCATTCATGTTTACCGAAGAAACCTGTGCCATTCCAATTGGAATTACTGCTACTATGCCATGTTCTTCACCTGTATCTAATATCAAGATTCCTCTTGTTTGAGTAAACTCATAGCCACCTTCGGTATTATCAGGAGCATCGTACTCTCCCTTTTCATTTATAACAACTTCTAAATACACCCTTTTTTGAACAGCAGTTGAGAATTTAACCTCTCCACTTACCGGTGAACAAAAACGATGCATATCATATGGAGATAAAAAAGAGTGCATAAATATGCCATTCTTAAATGCGTCTTCATAACCACTCCCCTTAATTAATTCAGGAATAGAATATTCATGTGTCTTTTTTACTCTTCCAATACTAGAAGTAGCTTTACCATTAATTATAAGTTCCGAATTTTCGTTAATATCATAAATCCTTTTAAACTTTGCATCAGCTGGTGAAACTATAATATTATCATCATTTAAACCTGCAACTGGTCTTAAGCCCGGTAAGGCTTCTCTTGCAAAAAACTGATTGAAGGTGAGCCAACCACTTGCATTATTTGGTACAGCTTGGTCTTTTGCAGGAGTGTATGCGCCTGCAGGCATCATATATTCATCCATATTGAATAATGGTTGCTTCATAAATGATTTTAAAGATTCCGGAGTTATTGATTCTGTTGTGTTTAA
This sequence comes from Bacteroidota bacterium, assembly GCA_016845105.1. Lineage (GTDB taxonomy): Bacteria > Bacteroidota > Bacteroidia > Bacteroidales > F082. The sequence goes on from JAERTF010000098.1 coordinate 71,740, forward strand.
AAAGTCGCCCCAGCTATTGGAGAAGTCAACAAGCCAATTGTCAAACTCAGCATTACCCTGAACATCCATTATTAACCAATAAAAATGGCATAGTTTAATTAGAATTTCCTTATCATATTTCTCTCGTGTGTTTATATTTGCTTCTGTTGGGATCCACTTTGAGAAATTATCTAAATAAGTATAATACTCAACTAAAGAATTGGGCCAGTCAAGTTTGTCCATATTGTTCAGGTGTTTTGCCACTGCCTTTTTATGAGCGTTTTTAAGTGATGATTCAATTGCCTTACCTAAATCAGGATTATTTGTAACAAGAGTTTTTAGTCCGGTTGCATTTAGGGATACACTTAGAATAATGCTCGAAATAATTAGAGTAAAATATTTCATAATGTTGGGTGTTTAATTGCATAGAAATAAGGTGAATACTGATTTTTTCACACCAAATTTAAGAAATATAAATAACATTTGAAAAATACGTCCATATAGAAACTATTTCATAAGGTTCATTTATCCAAAATAATTACTTTTGGATAAAATATTAATAATGATCAGAACAATACTTTTGTTATTTGTTTTAATGCTTGGGATGAGTATTTATGGGCAAAGTTACGATCGTAGCTATTTACATCACGATTTTATGATTAGTTATGGGCTACCTGCTACTGATATGTTTCAAAACCTGAGTTCGAACATGCTTGATGATAAATACCCGGATAAAAGATATATCCGAGATAATTATAAGGGGTCAGGAATAATTTCACTTACTTATCGACATGTATCAAAAAGTGAGATGTTTTTTTGGGGAGTGGCTGCTGGTTATAACTCTACTCAAGGTGACGTATATTATCTTGGAAGCAATGACGGGGAGTTGAAAAGGAACTTTATTTCAGTTGCTTTTGAGGGTCAATATAGATACCAAAACCTCAAAAAAGTTCAATTATACTCAGGACTTGGCATTGGTTATTCGTTTGGAAAAGAGAAATTAACTAATCCAACAGAGAGTGGCAGTCAGTCTACCTCGGGAACAATTAATAGAATTGCATACCAAATAAATGTAATGGGCATTCGCATTGGCGATAATATAGGTGGGTTTGTTGAACTTGGATATGGTTATAAGGGCATTGTTAATGTTGGATTATCAATACAGCTATATTAAACTGTAATCTCTGTGTATAATTCTGCCAAAATCAAAATCGGTAATACATTTCTTGGAGGTAGTAGTAAGGTTCGTATACAATCGATGACCAATACTAGTACTATGGATATATTGGCAACAGTATGTCAAGTGTCTGATTTGGTAGCATCTGGTTGTGATCTTGTTAGAATTACTACTCAAAATATACAGGAGGCAAAAAATCTGGAAGCAATAAAAACTGAACTAGCAATACTGGGTATTGAAGTACCTCTAATTGCCGATGTTCATTTTAATCCAAAGGTTGCTGAAATTGCTGCTGCAATAGTTGACAAGGTAAGAATTAATCCGGGAAACTACACAGAATCAGCCGAGTTAATAGAAAAATACCTAATTCCGCTCATAAAGATTTGTAAAAGGGAGGATACTGCCATTAGGATTGGTGTTAACCATGGTTCAATTTCAGAACGAATGCTTAATAGGTATGGTAATACACCACTTGGATTGGTTGAGTCTTTAATTGAATTTGTAAGAGTTTGTAATAATAACAATTTCCATAAGCTTGTTCTATCAATAAAAGCAAGTAATGTAATAACGATGATTGAGGCAAATAAACTACTTGTAAAAAAGCTAGAAGATGAGGGCTTTAATTATCCCATTCATGTTGGTGTTACTGAAGCTGGCAATGATGATGAGGGCAGGATTAAATCTGCTACGGGCATAGGGTACTTATTGTCGCATGGAATTGGGGATACCATAAGGGTTTCGCTTACAGAAGACCCACTTGCCGAAATACCAGTAGCTAAAGAGTTGATAAATACATATGGGCTCAGGTCGAAAAATTTAGATGGAGTTTCTCCAAATGTTATTCAGTTTCCTTCTAGATATTTTTCATCTCGGTCTCCATTTGTTGTGACATCAGGATTTTCGGAGCACGCTGATTTATCTATAATGGAAATAGATTTAATTGCAGAGAAGGGAAAAGAAAAAGAATACTGCAATATTGAGAAACTGGTTTATTCTGGTATACCAAAAGAGAAGTTACAGATTATAGCTGCAACTGATACAGCAATTTCGCTTTTGGATAATAATTCTGATGGTATTTGGCTTAGCAATAATGGGTTGACAGGAGAAAATCAAAATTCAAAGTTGCTTCTTCAGATATTTCAGGCCTTGGGAAAACGCAACAGTTCAACGGAAATTATTGCATGTCCAACATGTGGAAGGGCATCAATAAACCTAATTGAAATTTTGACTGACGTAAAAAGTCAAATACCTCATATTCCTGGATTAAAGATTGCAGTTATGGGTTGTATTGTAAATGGTCCAGGTGAAATGGCTGATGCTGATTATGGAATACTTGGCTCAGGAAAAGACCGAGTAAAAATTTATAAAGGAAAAGATGAAATAGTTAGTACAACTGTAAATAAGGCAACCTTTACATTAATTAGTATTATAAGGGAAAATGGCGATTGGGTTGATTTATAGGCACCATAAAATATTTTGTTCCTATCATGTAATTGTTGATGCAAAAATGTATTAACTTTGTAATACAAAGAACTATAATACGATGAAAAAAATCCTGCAAAATTTTAATAGCTCCTTTGATAATAAGATAAGAATAGGTATTATGTCGATATTATTAAAGGAAAATTGGGTTGATTTTACAACACTCAGAGATCTATTAGGTGCTACTGATGGAAATATTGCCAGCCATTTAAAGGCACTTGAAAAGAGAAATATGATTAAATTGAAAAAGCAATTTATTAATAATAAACCTAAAACCAGTTATAAGGTTACTCGTCAGGGCATTAGAAAGTTTACAGACCACCTTAGTGTATTTGATGAGCTTAAACTTTGACAAGCTTTGAATAGCAAAGAACTTTGTATATTTAAATTATATAAT
>JAERTF010000099.1 GCA_016845105.1 Bacteroidota bacterium
AAAATTGCTCATAGCTAATGTTTACAACATTGCTATGACGGTATATGTATATTTATTTCGCTGCACTCATAAATATCATATCCGCCGCCTTTTTAATATCTTCGTTTTACACATGGAACTACGTTTAGCTCCTCATTAGCAACAAGCGATACCCACCGCACATTTAAACCCATTTCTTTTTTTGCTGACGCACAAAACCTTTGCAAAAAAACAAAAGAGTTTAAATCGTGGCTGACACTGACAAAACATTGAATAGTTCAGAAACGATTTAATATATTCAGAAAAACATGGAAAATTGAGTAAATATTCTTAATTTTAATTTTTTGACTAAAAGGTATTTTTATCTTTATAATGCAAGATAAGTTCTATGAAAAATCATAAAAAAGTAATACATTTTCTTATTGTCGTATTCTTACTGATTATACTCTTTAACAGTTCAAATATTAATTCCCAAACAATCTTCAAAGTTCCGGCAAACCCCTATGAAACATGCGTTGTAGACTATGACCAAGATGGGGATAATGATATAGTTGTTGGCTGTAATGGTCCTAACCAAGATCCGGATTCATTAATAATCTTTTTTAACGATGGTTGGGGGAATTTTGAATTTGAAAAATTTCAGGCATCGAATCAAATTGAACTTAAATGTATTGACCTTACTGGGGATAATTATCCTGATATAATTACACAAACTATTGATAATATAATATTCTATGAAAATGATAAAAATGAAGGAATTGCTAATGATTACATAATTATGAATATAGATTGCAGCCCAAAAATTGGTGGAATTGCAGATATTAATAATGATAACACAAATGATCTTGTTTACTATTGTCGATTTATTCCTTATGGTTGGGGGGTGCAATTCAATAATGGTGATTATACTTTTACTGATTCGGCTTTTGTTGCTAGTAATGACCATTGGCTTCGGCCCAATACAGGAGATTTAAATAACGATGACAGGACTGATATCCTAGTAACAACAGTAGATCAATCGGAAACTGTGCATATTCTTTATAATAATTACCCTAATTTTGAGAAAGTAGATATTGCAACACCTGATTGGAACCGTAGTTATATACTAAACCTAAATAATGATAGCTTAAACGATATTATCTTGTTCAGATTGTCATATTTTGGAAGTTTCCCACTTGTTAATATGATAAATGAAGGTAACAGCTTTCAAAATTGTGACACTCTTATGTTTGTTAATGGTTCAAATATCGTAAGCACTGGCGATTATGACCTAGACGGCTATGATGACTTAACCATGACAGTTTATCAGGCCAACAATCAACCAATTGAAGACTCGATCTATATTTATTTCAATGACCAGCATTGTGGTTTTAAACATGTTCAAAGTGTTTATATGGGTGATTATGGTTGGCTGCCTACAGTAAACCACGGGGATTTAAATGGTGATGGTTATCCAGAACTTGTGATTCAGGGTTATCATTTTCCAAGAAATCATATAAGGATTTTATGGAACGATGGTACGGGAAACTTCATCGATACCAATTCGGTTTATGTTAATCAACCAGAAATTGAGTCGTTCTCTAATATTATTATCTACCCTAATCCATCTTCGGGTATGGTATCAATTAATTCTTCGCTCAAAAAAATCAAAACTGTAACATTCTTGGATTTAAACGGGAGAACCTTGTTTGAAGAAAAATATACGACTGAAAGAAGCACAATAGAATTAAACCTAAATAATCTACTGAAAAGACCAGGCATTTTCCTGTTTGCCCTTCAATTGGAAAATGAAGTTATTGTATTCAAAAAAATAGTATTTGTCAAACCATAGAAATTATGAAAAAACTATTTTTGTTATCCCTGATTTCCTTATTCGTAACCTCACACAAAGATGTTTTCTCGCAATTCTCAAAACAGGAAGCCATTGATTTGGTTCTTGATTCTATTGCATCAGATCGTATAGATAGTGTAAACATCTACATGGAACCGATCATAATAACGGATGAATATTACCTAGCCAGCCCTTATGATTCAATAGATGCGCCCTATAGCAACTATTGGCTGGCGTTTATTGATGAACAACCGCTGTATTTATGGGACCATCTTTGTACCTATTTGTTTATTAATTCTGTAAATGGTGATTACACATCAGTTTATCACTATTCACCACCTGTCGGTTATTCCATGGAATTTGACAGCCTGAGTATTTCAAAAGAAATTGTTGTTCCTTCTCCTGACTATTCTGTTCCTTATTCAGGACTGCAGGTAGAGGAGAACGAGCACTATCATGCCGTTTTGTTTAGCGGTTACGGACAGAATGTAGAACCAGCATTTTGGAACCATCTGAGCCACATGTATTGCACTTTAATAGAAAAAGGATTTACTGAAGAAAACATTTATGTTTTATCTGGAGATGGAACACAAGGATCCGGACCATGGGCGAATAACAACTTAAATCTTAACAATACCGGAGATGATGACATCATGAATGTCCCCTGTACAGTAAACAATTTGGATAGTATATTTCAGTTACTGGAGACAAATTTAACCGAAGATGACCTGTTATACTTATTTGCAACGACACATGGCAGCCGGATTATTGGAGATACCGGAACAAGTTATTTAAAACTTTATCAAGATGAGAAACTATGGGATGACACATTGGCTGATATGTTAGCAGGTATAAATTGTTCGCAGATGATTATTCCTATTTATGCGTGTCATTCAGGTGGTTTCGTTGATGACTTAATGGTGCAAACACACAATGAAAAAAGAGCCGTATTTGCACCAGTTGATTGGAACCGAGGTTATGTAAGAAATTTGCAGTTTATTAATATGTATGGTATGGATGTCTTTCCGTATTTTCTTATAACCTCTTTCAGAGGTAAACATCCGGAGTCTAAATTTACACCTTGGAATACATTTTACGAAATTGGTACCCATCCTGGAGATACATTGTTCCCATTTTTTGACAGTACGGATTTTCATCCTGATTACATTGAAAACCTAGGAAACGGTGACAGCACAATCCAGCTTGGCGAGTCAATATATTATACTAAGGTTCTTGATTCTTCATTCTATAATTTTGGGGTTATTGACTACGATTGTGGGTTTAAAGAAGATTTATTGAGCCTTACTGGACTATCAGGTAATATTGATACTACACAATCTGTTTCAGGTAACTTTATTGTCGGGGGAGACCTAACATTAAGAGATTCTGCTGTTCTTACAATTGATGATGGGAGCAAGTTCTTTATTGTGAAAGGAGATATACACACTAATAAGGATTCTGAGCTTATTTTTGGCGATAGTTTACTTATAAAGAATTTTCAGGAAAAGGGATCGATAATTGTCGAAGGTGATTTTAGTTCAGGAACAGGAAGTAATATTGAATCCATTGATTCGACAACATTCGAACTGATATTTGAAAATAATGAACTGCAAGTAGAACTAAGTGATTTTGAATTTAAGAATGCCTCAATTTATGGATTTACAGATTCCCTAACCATTAATTCATTGTCTACATTCGACAATTCACGAATAAGGGGCGCAAAAAACTTGATAGTAGACAATGTCACATTCAATAATTCATCTATTTCCCTGATTGCACCAGGTTTATCCAATTACAGTGCTACAATAAAAAATAGTGATTTTTCTCTACGGCATCCTGAAGAAAGCAGTCTTATTAGTTTGTACCGCTATGCAACTTATAATATTAGTTCCAATACCTTTGAAAACTATACACCATCAGACGAAGATGAGGCACACTGCGTTGCTATCGAATTCTCAGGAACTACCGGGCCGACTGCTATAAATAAGATTGATGAAAATACATTTACGAGTAGTGAAGATGGATACAGCAATACAACGGGAATACTTGTTTATTCGAGTTTAGCACAAATTATCAATAATAACATCCAGGCTCAACATGTTGGTGTTATGCTCGCGGGTAGAAGCCAATCTGTACTAACCGGAAATAGTAATTTTTGTGAGGAAGAAACACAGGTTATTAAAAACAACAATATTTACCAGGTGTATATGTCTGAGTATTCATTTCCAACCTCTTTTATCTGGAATGCGATATATCATGACACTTTGACCAAGTGTTTCCTTTTTCATGATATTGATACTACTTTACATCATGATTCGGTTATTGTTTCAAACAATTATTGGAGTGATCAGCATGATCCTTACTATAATTTATTACCCTTAGATCATTACTATTATTATCCCATTTATGAGCCCTGTAAAAAATCAACAGTGGTCAACAATGCTGAAACTCAATACCAGACGGGTATTAGCCAAATTGCAGCAGGAAATTATTTTGGTGCGAAAATCACATTTCAGGAGCTTATTTCTGATTATCCAAAGACAGAATATGCCAACAATGCAATGAAAGATATATTTAGTTTAGAACCTTTGGCAGATAATGACTTTTCAAGTCTGAAAAGTTGGTATCGAACAGAAGACTCGATAGTTGGAAATGAACGGTTGTACAAACTGGGTCAAAACCTGGCAAATAAATGTGATGAAAACCTTGAAAATTATGTAGATGCTATTGATTGGTACGAAGATATGATCGAAGAGCCTCCTACATTACAGGATTCTGTCTTTGCAATAATTGACCTTGAAAATTGCTATCTTCAGATGGGTATAGATACGAGTTTGAAGTCATCAAATTATGTAGGCAGACTGCCACAGTATAAGCCAGCTTCAGTAAAAGCTCATCAGGATCATCGAGATAAATTATTAGCTCTGCTTTTAAGACATCAAGGTCAAGATAATACACCAGACAAAGAATTGGAGAATATGGAAGTATCAAAACCAGGCTTACTCTACCAAAATGCCCCCAATCCTTTAAGAAATAATACTCAAATAACGTATTGGATAAAAGATGATTCGCATGTTAAGATAAGCATTTTCAGTTCAGATGGTAAGCTAGTTAAAACAATCAACGAGGGTAAAAGACCTAATGGGACTTATAATCTAGTAATAGATGTGAGCGAATTAAAAAGTGGTTTGTACTTTTATTCAATTAGCATTAGCGGAAAAATAATTGACACTAAGAAAATGACAATAATAAAATAGTATTATGGTAATTTTTCTAGCTCAAAGCAGTCAGGCACATTGGCTGGTCGCACATGGCTAACGCAAAATCAATCCAGCCAAAGAGCCTGCCCGCCCACACGATCAGAATGAAACGCCAGTTGCTAACACGCAATAAAAAACATAGGGCGGAAAGTAATAATATTGAAAATGGTTACAATTAACACAATACCAACGGTCAGACAAATTAGAGAAATTAAATGCCATACGTTTCTTATTGCCAACCGTTGAATCACATTCAGCGAAAAGCTGACATTTTGAACCGTTGCTCCGCAACTCTATTTCAAAATGTTCATGTGATTCAATGAGGAGCTAAACCAAATTACAGTGTGAACATATTTGATAAATACAGCTTTTACTG
>JAERTF010000100.1 GCA_016845105.1 Bacteroidota bacterium
CATTATCAACCATATCAAATGATCAATATTTGATTAATAAGCACTACTATCTCCTTTAAAAAATTTTACAATTGTTAACATAGCAATTTTAAAGTCAAGCCAAATCGACCAATTTTCAATATATGATACATCGAACTCAATCCGTTGTTTCATATCCTTAACTCCTCTAATCTCACCCCTATGTCCATTAACTTGAGCATACCCTGATATTCCTGGTTTTACAGTATGCCTAACCATAAATTTGTTAACAACTGCTTTATATTCTTTATCATGTTGATTTATAAGAGGACGTGGCCCAAATACCGACATGTTTCCAACTAGTACATTAAAAAACTGAGGTAGTTCATCAATACTGGTACACCTTAAAAACCTTCCTACCTTGGTAATTCTTTCATCATTTCTGGTAGCAGGTATAATATCTGAAAAACCATTTTTTCTCATGGTTCTAAACTTAATAATCCTAAATGGATGATCCTGATATCCTGATCGTTGCTGTATAAAAAACAACCCCTTTTCACCAAATATGTATTTTACTAATCCTACAATTGGTATTAGCCAACTTAATACAAGTGTAATTACTAACAAAGAAAAAACAATATCAAAAGTCCTCTTAATGGATCTATTGTACCAATAGTTCAGAGGTCCATTTTGGATTTTGACAGAAGGTACGTAGTTATTGGCTACTTTGTGATGGTGATTAGGTGAAATCGACACATCCTTATAATCAACGAATAATGTACCGTAGGGAAAAAATGTAACAACCTTTTTAGCAATGTTTTCCATTCTCTGTATCTAAGCTAAACTTTTAAGTATTGACAACACAAAAATCTTATTTCAATAGTATATAAGTCTAATTATTAATATGGAATGAACAAAACTACTAAAGAAATATCGAATGTATTGGAAAAATTTTACCAGTTTTATTAACTAACAAAAGAATACTTATATATAGGTAGATGAGTGATGAACAATAGAATTAGCTTTATTGGTATGGTGCTAGTATTGTGGGTATTAATGTGTATACAGGTTTTAAAAATCCAATATACACTACTATTATATACTTACATTCACTAGCCAACCCTAACTCTTATATCGTCATTAACAACTCCGTTATAGTAACTTTTAGGTGATAAACCCGAGAAACTTCTAAAATCATTTATAAGATGAGCCTGATCATAATAATTGCATTCGAAGGCAACTTGTGGCCAGCTAATCTCCTTACGACTTTGGATTGTATGAACAACTTTAATAAACTTATTTAATCGCTGAACTATTTTTGGTGATAACCCTACTTTTTTGTTAAATAACGATATCAAATGCTTATTACTTATATTGGCAGTTTCGCAAAGCTCTTTAATTAATGCCGGTGACCCATCAGCCTTTACGCTTTTAATTGCATAATCAACTATATCAGAAGTACCTGATAACATGTCGGCTTTAATTAATAAATAGTAATCGAGTACTTTTTTCACCTCAGCAACCCCATTGGCATCTCTCAATAAGCCTCTTATTTTTTCCGACTCACCGTTTAGCACCTCTTCAAGTTTTATTAACCGATTACTAAATTTTAGCATTGGTAATTTAAAAAAGTGAAATGCGCCACCCTGTGTAAATTTTATACCAACAATATATGCATCCTTTTTTTCTTCAATTGTGTAGAATTTGCGCTGGCTTCCAATTATCAGATTTTTCGTAATACCTTTATAATCTCCATTGATGCCTCGTACATTTATGGAGCTTCCCAAATTAAAGATAATACTTGTTGTACCATCAGGCAGTACCTTTACGCTGCTTTTTCCATTTTTCTCGATCCAATAATAGTCTACTATTTTATCTAAACAGGGATGTGGGGTTATTTTGGTTATCATGACTCAACTATTTTTGATTTAATATTAATACATCCATTGCCAACCTGAGACCACTATTGCTATATACCTGTCTTAATGATAGATAAGTTGATTTATTGTTTGTGAAATTTCCCAATATGGGAAATAATTGTTCAACAATTGGAAATTTTTAACCAGATAAGTAACTTGAAATAAATTAACCTAATGATTCACGTTGCAATCTCCGAATGTGAAAACACAAAAATTCATACTTACCTTATTTTAAGCCGATTACCTAGATTATATTCTGTCATTAAATAATCAAAAACTAACATTAGTAGTTGTTAAAACCCATTTTTATATAAATGATTGGAAAATATTAACCAATAATGCAACATAGTTTACATATAGAATTATATATATCTTATAAAGAAGGATTTTAAATAAACACATTTAACACAAAATGAGAACAATAAAATGTAAATTTGGCCGTAGTTTTATGATATATAATGAACAAAGAATTGAATATGAAAAATACAATTGTTGCAATTTTTACAGTTATTATCCTTTGTCAAATACAGGTATCTGCGCAGGAAATAGCACAGTGGAGAGGTGAAAATAGAGATGGGATCTACAATGAAACCGGGCTTCTTAAACAATGGCCCGCAGATGGACCAAATATGCTTTGGCATTACGATGAGCTTGGACCTGGTCATGCTTCTGCAGCTGTTACCAATGATTTTGTATACACTTCTGGAACTACAGAGGAAGGAATAGGGTTTGTTATTGCATTAAATCATATGGGCCAAAAAGTATGGCAAACCGAAATCGGAAAAGAATGGATGGATAACTTCGACGGTACTCGTTCAACGCCACTAATTTATAATGGCAAATTATATATTATGAGTTCATATGGTAAACTATTTTGCATGGATGCAGTTGATGGTAGTGTTATATGGCAAACAGATCTTTTTACCGACTATGACGGAAGAAATATAAAATGGGGCGTTACAGAAAATCTACTAATACATGGAAATACATTATTTGTAACTCCCGGAGGCACAAAATCCAATGTACTTGCGTTCAACAAAGATACAGGTAGCTTAATTTGGAAATCAGCAGCTAAAAAAGAACTTAGTGCATATTGTTCACCTGATATTATTGAACTTGAGAACATTAATATTTTTGTAACACAAACCGATACTTCAATTATTGGACTCGATGCATCCGATGGAAACTTACTATGGAGTTACCCGCATCCAAATCGTTGGTCGGTACAAGCCAACACACCCATTTACCACAAGGGAAAACTTTATTGTTTTAGTGGATACGGAAAAGGTGGTGTTATGCTACAAATTTCTGAAGATGGAAAAACAATTACCAAACTTTGGGATAATCAAGCTCTTGACTCAAAAATGGGTGGTGCAGTACTTATTGATGGCAAGATATATGGTTCGGGTGATAAAAATAAAGAGTGGTTTTGCCTCGACTGGGAAAGTGGCGAAACTCTTTACTCTTCAAAAATGATCAAGGTTGGAAATATTATTTATGCCGATGGATTACTATATTGCTATGGTGATGGAGGAACCGTGGGAATTGTTGACCCCAAAACTGAAAATTATAACCTTATAAGCTCATTCGAAGTTCCTTACGGTGAAAAATACCATTGGGCACATTTGGTAATAGTTGATAAAAAACTATATGTACGACACGGAACATCGTTAATGGTTTATGATATTGCTGCAAAATAAATTCCAACAATAATTATAATTACTAAGCTCAGTTTTTATTAGGTGCCAAAAAACACTTTTATTGAAACACAAAAGGCCAGGGCATTATGCCTAAATCAAAAAATGAAATATATAGTATTATTATCCCCATCACCATTGGATTAATTTTGATGGGTTTTTGGCTATTTTACAATCCGGTTAAAGATTTTAAAATTAGCATACCAGGTATGGATAATCGTCCGGATAGTATTGCCGGATCTAGTGAGATAGTAAACATAGGCGAAACCTTTATTCAATTTCAAAATGATAATAATTTAGGTCCTTCTGGAAGCTGGACCAGATTTAGGGGCTCTAATTTTGACAATATAAACACTCAAAAAATAGAGTTAATTGATAAGTTTCCCAAAGATGGTCCGAATATAATATGGGAAGTTAATTTGGGTGAAGGTCATGCAGCTCCGGCAGTTTACAATGGCAGAGTTTATATTCTTGACTACCTTGAAGAAGAAAAAGCAGATGCGCTGAGGTGTTTCTCGTTGGAAACCGGTGATGAATTATGGCAACGAAAACATAGTGTACATATTAAACGAAATCATGGAATGTCGCGAACAATTCCCGCCATAACAGAAAAGTTTATCGTCGCAATTGGTCCCAAAGGTCATGTTATGTGCTGCAACCCTGAAAATGGTGATCTATTGTGGGGTATTGATTTGGTGAGAACTTACCATACAGAGATTCCATTTTGGTATACAGGTCAATGTGCATTAATTGATGGCGATAATGCAATTATAGCCCCTGGCGGAACCTCACTTTTAATTGCTGTTGATTGCAATACAGGTGATGTAATTTGGGAAACACCAAACATCGATAATTGGGGAATGTCGCATTCTTCAATTATGCCAATGACAATAGAGGGCAAAAAAATGTATGTTTACGCTGCAATTGGAGGTATATGTGGAGTTAGTGCCGAGGGTGATGACATTGGTAAAATACTCTGGAAGCTAACCGATTTCAACCCCAATGTTGTGGCACCATCTCCCATATTACTTGATAATGGAAAGATATTTCTTACCGCTGGCTATGGTGCAGGGTCGATACTTTTTAAAGTTGAAAATAAAAACAACAGCTTCGTAACAACTGTACTTGAGCAATTTAAACCCAAAGAAGGAATTGCATCCGAACAACAAACACCTATAACATTTAATAATCATATATTTACAATTCTACCAAAGGATGCAGGATCCAATAGAAATCAATTTGTATGTTGTAGCACCAACGATTGTAAAAATATACTATGGACTAGCGGTAAATCGGAACGATTTGGACTTGGACCTTATGTAGTTGCAGATAATAAATTCTTTATCCTTAAGGATGATGGCACATTATCAATCGCAAAAGCAACAACTAAAGAGTTTATACTACTTGATAAAAGAAAAATCATGAACGGACATGATGCATGGGGACCCATGGCAATTGTTGATGGCAGATTATTAATGCGAGATTCTAAAAAGATGCTATGCATTGACATTCTCAAAAACTAATACTTACTATAATGAACTATAATAAACTAATAATACCCATCACAATTCTCTTAATAATAGCAGCTGTTGCCTTTATGGCATGGGATTTTTTTTCAGATAACAAACAAGAAAAGAATATTTACGAGTATAATATTGACAGTTTCAACGAAGTTGATCCTAATTTAATCACACACACAGAGGTATACCAGTTTAACCCTGATATGGATATGATTAAATCGGTTGCTATAAATAATAATGATGATATTTATGTCGCCGGTAGTGGAAAGTTGGAAATATATGATAGTAATGGTGATTTGCAAAATAGTTTTACAACCGGCATTAATCCAACATGTTTAACAATCGATGATAATGATAATATCTACTTAGGAGCCAAAGATCATATTGAAATATGGAATAGTGAGGGAGTATTAAAAAGTAGATGGAATCAGGTAAATGAAAAAGCAATAATCACAAGCATTGCAGTTAATGATTCAAATGTTTTTATTGCAGATGCAGGAAATAAAATTGTTTATCGATTTAATCTGGAAAGTGTTTTATTAAATGAGATAGGTAGAAAAGACTCAATATCAGGAATACAGGGTTTTGTTATACCTAGCCCATACTTTGATATTGCCATTGGCAGAGACGGGGAGCTATGGGCAGTAAATTCGGGGCGACATCAGTTTGAGGCTTATAAACCCGATGGAAGGTTAATATCATCATGGAAAAAATCATCAATGGGTTTGGATGGGTTTAGTGGATGTTGTAACCCTTCAAACATTGCTTTACTTTCCGATGGTTCGTTTGTTACCAGTGAGAAAGGTATAATTAGAGTTAAAATACACAAACCTTCCGGAGAATTTAGTTCTGTAGTCGCGGCACCAAATAAGTTTGAAAAAGGAACTACCGGTATTGACTTAGCTGTTGATTCGCAAGACAGAATAATTGTATTGGATCCGAAAAAAGGATTGGTTAGTATATTTCAAACAAAAGAAAATAATTAATATGCTTTCTCGTAAAGATTTTATTATAGATAGTTTAAGGATAGTTTCTGCGGTAATATTGGCATCAACTACAGGCTACCTTTTGTTTAGAGAAGAATCAACAAATAAATGCGACCTTAATTTCGTTTGTGGAAATTGTAATAAATTTAATAATTGCAAAGTTGAACAAGCTGAGGAAAAAAGGAGGAAGATGAAGTCAGAAAAATATAAACAAGGAGCAAAAAAGTAACTTTGTTATTATGTTGTGCATCATTATGAGAAATCGAAGAACCTAAAAAGCTACAGGAATGAAGATGAAAGCAGTTATATGTACAAAATATGGATCTCCTGATGTTCTTGAACTTATTGAGTTGGAAAAACCAGTTCCAAAAGACAATGAGATACTAATACGAATATTTGCAACTACCGTTACAACTGGTGATGTGAGAGTTAGGAGTTTTGATGTCCCTGCCTTAATGTGGATTCCTGCAAGACTAATGTTGGGTATCAAAAGACCAAAAAATCAAATATTAGGAAATGACTTAGCTGGGGAAATTGAAGCAGTAGGTAAAAATGTGACAAAATTTAAAGTAGGTGATCAGGTTTTTGGTGAGCTTCCGGCAATGACTTCGGGTACACATGCTGAGTATATTTCATTACAAGAGAGTGCAATGCTTGTAATTAAACCTTCAAAGATGACCTATACAGAAGTAGCTTCTATTCCTTTTATGGGATTATCTGCATTGCTATTCCTAAGAGATAGAGCGAAAATTAAAAGTGGACAAAAAGTTCTTATTTATGGCGCATCAGGTGCGGTAGGTACTTTTGCAGTACAGCTTGCAAAGTATTTTGAGACGGATGTTACGGGGGCTTGTAGTACTACTAATTTAGAGTTGGTTAAATCATTAGGTGCAGACAAAGTGATTGATTATACTCAGGAACAGATAAATAAAGGAACTGTTAAGTATGATGTCATCTTTGATGCTGTTGGGAAAATCTCAAAGTCAAGCTGTAAGAATATACTTTCGGGCAATGGAAAGTTTGTGACAGTTAATACACTTATTGCTGTGAAGCCTAAGATTGAAGACTTGCAATTTCTCAAAAAGCTTTTAGAAACGAAAAAGATAAGAGCAGTAATAGATAAAACCTATTCGTTGGATCAAATTATTGAAGCCCATAAGTATGTTGAAACAGGAAGAAAAAAAGGAAATGTGACTGTAACAGTTTGATACCTTGATGTATAAAGAACGAATACACAACAAAAATTTTTAGTAAAAAAGATAAAACGAAAAAATTGAATAGAAAATAAATGGATAACAATAAAATCAAAAAAGTAAATCGCAGGGATTTTTTAAACAAAAGTTTAAGAATATCAGCTGGTATTGCAATTGGAGGAGTTGCTGCTTATTTGATTAAAGACTCAAGCACCGAAGATTTAGTTTGGCAACTCGATCCTTCCTTGTGCATTCAATGTGGTAAATGTGTAACAAATTGTGTGGTTACTCCATCGGCTGTTAAATGTGTGCATGTATACGACATGTGTGGTTATTGTGATTTATGTGGTGGATATTTTAGAGCCGACGCAAAACAGTTAACCACCGGGGCCGAAAATCAACTTTGTCCAACCGGAGCAATCGACAGACAATTTATTGAAGATCCATTTTTTGAATATAAGATAATAGAAGACCTTTGCATTGGTTGTGGAAAATGTGTTGCGGGATGTGGTGCATTTGGCAATGGCTCATTACAACTACAGGTTCGTCACGATCTATGTGTAAATTGTAATCAATGTAACATTGCAACACATTGCCCGGCAGATGCGTTTAGCAGAGTACCAAGAAGCAAAAACACAATTTTTAAAGGGTTTAGTGGTAGTGAATTTTTAAATAAAACATAATAGTAATTAGCAATTGAAAATTCAATATAAAAATACGATACTAGTTTTTATAATTGGGCTCATATTAATAGCGTTTGATGCACAATCGCAGCGTTTTCCTAAGCCTGAATTCGAATCTGAATATGTTCAGGCACAAACACAAATACCTATTCCTCGAGTAGATGCATTGGAATATTTGGATGTACTGGTATTAATTTTAGCACTATCTGTTATTACATGGCTTATTCTCAAAAAAAGATCTCGAATTGGTGTATTTTGGATATCTATATTTTCAATAATATATTTTGGTTTTTATCGTGAAGGATGTGTTTGCTCGGTAGGTTCGTTGCAAAACATTGCATTGGCATTATTCAATCCAGGTTATAAGATACCTTTAACAGTGCTGGCATTTTTTATTATTCCTTTGCTGTTTTCACTATTTTTTGGACGAACATTTTGTGCAGGAGTATGCCCTCTTGGTGCTATTCAGGATATATTTATTTGGAAGCCTATGAAATTAAGCACTTGGATTCAAAAACTACTGGGTCTTATTCCATTTATATATTTGGGGTTGGCAATTCTTTATGCTGCCACAAGCACTGATTTCATTATATGCAGATATGATCCATTTATTGGCTTTTACAGAATAAATGCTGAGTTTTCGATGTATGTACTTGGCGGTATATTCCTGGCTATTAGTATTTTTATTGCCAGGCCTTACTGTAGATTTTTTTGTCCATATGGTGTACTCTTAAACTGGTTTAGCCGAATCTCAAAATATCACATGACCATAACACCCACTTCATGCATTCAATGTAAGTTATGTGAAAACTCATGTCCATTTGGAGCCATAGATATTCCTGACTCTGTTAAGTTGAAAGAAACACGAAAAGATACCAAAAAACGATTCATCACACTTTCCATAATTATACCAGTACTAATATTACTTGGCACATGGACCGGATATCAATTTCATGAAAACCTTGCTCTGGTAAATCCAAAAGTTAGGTTGGCATATAATATATATGATCAGGAAACCAATCCAAATATAATTACAGATCCACAATATATTGAACCCATTGAGATTGAAGCTTTCCGATCATCAGGGCAACCTGTTACTCAGTTATATTCGGAAGCCAATGAACTGCTTAATAAATTTAAAATAGGAGGCATGTTGCTCGGAGGGTTTATTGGTTTAATATTCGGACTAACACTTGCTAGTTTATCCACATTTAGGTACCGAGAGGATTATGAACCAAATAAAGGAAACTGCTTAAGCTGTGCACGTTGTATGGATTTTTGTCCTGTTGGTGATGAAAATGAGTTGTTGGTAAAAGATTTGAAGTAATGTTCAAAAGATAATAAGTATATAAGACGATAATACATTAAATGGAAGAAGATAAATCAAATATTAAAATATGGAAAAGAGTTGCTCAGATTGCGGGTGCTTTTGCTTTTATAATTTCCATCTTACTGATTGTTAATTATGTCCAATACAAAAGTATTGATCCTGTTGAAACAGAAATGATTAATGAGCTTATTATCCGATTAAACCACAATCCCAACGACGCTTTATTGCGTGATCAAATAAGAGCTTTGGATTTACTTTCGCGAAAAGCCTATTTCACAAATCAGTGGCAAGTTCGAACAGGAGGTTATTTACTTCTGATAAGCATAGGTTTTCTTGTAATTGCAATGCAAATAATTAGATCAAGAACAGGTAAGATTGTAATTATCAGCGACAATGGTGATTCATTTCGGGAGCAAAAAAATGCCAGAAAATGGATATCCATAAGTGGTATTATAATTATTTTAACGGCATTAATATTCGCAACTCTTACTCATAATGACCTTGAAGAAATACCATCATCTAAAATTATTGTTGCTGATGGTCAAAATTTAGTTTCAGAAGAAACAAGTGTAAAAAAAATACAGGAAGAGGACTTACTAGTACCGGACAACATACCAGATGAAATCACTATAATTGAAATCGAAGACAGTACTGCAGAAGACATAACCATTTCTAGAAATAAAAAACAGGAGTATGTTAATAATAATGATGACATACAAGAAAATGTAAAGTCCATAACAAAAGATATACCAACAGAAAAAAAAGTTCCGGAAACAAAACCTATAAAAAAGTCCAATAGTTATCCTTCGGATAAGGAAATAAACAATAACCATGCATCCTTCAGAGGACCTGGAGGTAATGGGATATCATTTCATAAAAACATACCCATAAACTGGAACGGTGAAAAAAATGAAAATATCTTGTGGAAGATAAAAATACCACTGCATGGATATAATTCTCCAATTGTTTGGGGTAACAAAGTTTTCGTTTCTGGTGCCACTGCAGATAAGCGAGAGGTTTATTGCATCGATGGTAATACGGGTAGCATCCTTTGGACATTTGATGTTAAGGACATACCAGGATCACCGGTAAAATCACCTAAGGTAACTGATGATACTGGATTGGCAGCACCTACACTTACAACAAATGGATCGATTATTTATGCAATTTTTGGTAACGGAGATCTTGTAGCAATTGACATGGATGGAAATCAGGTTTGGTCTCGAAACCTCGGAGATCCCGGAAATCATTATGGCCATTCATCATCATTACTACTTTTCCAAGATATCCTAATATTGCAATACGACACAAAAAAATCACCCAAACTAATGGGGCTCTCATCAACTACAGGTGAAACAATATGGTCAACAGAAAGAAAAGTAAGGGTATCATGGGCATCACCCATTGTGGTAAACACCGGAACTAAATATGAAGTAATAATAGCATCCGATCCAATTGTAGCTTCCTACGATCCACTTACAGGAAAAGAGAATTGGCAGATAGATTGCATATATGGAGAAGTTGGCCCTTCCGTCGCTTATGCTGATGAAATAGTATTTGCTGTTAATGAATATGCTATTCTAGCTGCCATTAAAATTGGTGATCCTCCCGAAATAATATGGGAAAATGACGAGTACCTAAGCGATGTTCCAAGTCCTGTTGCAACAAAAGGACTACTATTTATGGCAACTAGTTATGGTGCAGTTGTTTGCTATGATGTAAAAACAGGTGAAAAATATTGGGAACAAGAATACGATAATGGGTTTTACTCATCACCTGTGATTGCTGATGGTAAGATCTACCTTATGGATATGGAAGGTATTATGCATATTTTTAAGGTGTCAAAAGTATTTGAATTGGTTGCTGAATCTCCATTGGGAGAAAAGGGAATGACTACACCGGCTTTTGCTGATGGCAAGATTTACATACGTGGAAATAAGCATCTCTATTGTGTTTCGAACTAATTAGTGATATTGGCTAGGCACAGTTAAAGTATTATAAACCAAATAGTATTGAATAAAATTATAGATAAAATAATTGCTGAAAAGGGTACCACTGTAGATGCAGTGATTCCGATACTTCAAGCTATACAAACGGAATACAATTATCTCCCTACCGAAGCAATGCAACGAGTTTGTGATTTAACCGATATTACCGCCGAAAGGATATATGGTATATCAACTTTCTATTCTCAATTCCGTCATCAGCCCGTTGGTAAACACATTATAAAAGTATGTGTTGGAACTGCCTGCCATGTAAAAGGTGCGATGAGAGTTTTCGATGCCTTTAAGCGCGAGCTAAATATTAGCGAAGATAATGATACTGATAATGAAGGGTTGTTTACCGTTGATAAAGTTGCTTGTTTGGGTTGTTGTACAATTGCACCGGTTGTACAGATTGATGACATAACATATGGACATGTTCAACCTTCTAAAGTATCAGAGATTATTGATGAGTTTTTGAATACTGATAATACCCCAATGGATTCTGATGCAAGTGTAACGATTCAGAATAAAAATCTGGAAGGGGAAATACGCATTGGATTAGGATCGTGTTGCATAGCGAGTGGCAGCTCAGATGTAAAAGGCGAATTGGAAAAATCTCTAAAGGTAAATAACATCAATGTAGATGTAAAACAAGTTGGCTGTGTTGGTATATGTAATCAGGTTCCATTACTCGAGATTCACAAGAATGGCGAAGCACCACATTACTATACAAAAATAGTTTCTACCGAAGTAAATGAAATAATAAGGAAACACTTTCGATCAAAAAACATATTTCGAAGACTAAAAACCGACATATCCGGCTTTATCGATAATTATGTGATAAAAGGGATTCCGGTTTCAACAAAAAAGTATTCTTCTGAGAGCACAGATACACCTGTTGCAGAGTTTTTGAATGGACAAATCAACATTGCAACCGAACATCGTGGTGTAATTAAGCCAAATGATCTGAAGGAATATAGCAGACTTGGAGGCTTTAACTCTCTAAAAAAGTGCTTATTAAACTACGAACCTGACCAAATAATTGACATAATAAAACAAAGTGGACTAAGAGGCCGTGGAGGTGGAGGATTTCCCTCGGGATTAAAGTGGGAAATTGTTAAAAATACTAAATCCAACAGCAAATATATTATCTGTAACGGTGACGAGGGAGACCCCGGAGCATTTATGGATAGAATGCTACTCGAGTCATATCCCTTTAGAGTAATCGAAGGATTAATTATTGCTGCTTATGCGGTTGGAGCTGATTCTGGATTATTTTATATCAGAGCCGAGTATCCACTTGCTGTAAAGCGCATTAAGGAAGCCTTGTATTATTGCCAAAAGGACAATATACTAGGTAACAATATAATGAATTCGAACTTCTCATTTTCACTTAGTATATTTGAAGGGGCAGGGGCTTTTATCTGTGGAGAAGAAACAGCATTAATAGCCTCGGTTGAAGGGAATAGAGGATTACCAAAAATGCGACCACCCTACCCTGCTATTTCAGGTTTATGGGGAAAGCCTACACTGATAAATAATACCGAAACATTTTCATTGGTACCATGGATTATTTCAAAAGGTGCCGATTCTTTTGCTAAAATTGGAACAGAACAAAGTAAAGGCACTAAAGTTTTTGCTTTGGCTGGTAAAATTAACCGAGGTGGACTAATTGAAGTACCAATAGGAATTACAATCCGTAATATTGTTGAAGAAATTGGGGGTGGAATCCCAGATGGCAAAGCATTTAAAGCAGTACAGATTGGAGGTCCCTCGGGTGGATGTATACCTGCATCAATGTCTGATATTCCAATTGACTTTGAATCATTATCAGAGGCAGGTGCAATGATGGGTTCAGGAGGATTAGTAGTTCTTGATGAAGATGATTGCATGGTTGATATAGCTAGATATTTCTTAGCATTCACCCAGGATCAATCCTGCGGGAAATGTACATTTTGCAGAATTGGCACTCGCAGAATGCTTGAGATACTGGATAATATTTGCAGTGGCGAAGGTAAGCCCGAAGATATAGAGATACTTGAAAGCTTAGCCTACAGCACAAAAAAAGGAAGCCTCTGTGGGCTTGGCAAATCAGCTCCTAATCCTGTGCTTTCAACCTTGAAATATTTTAGACAAGAATACATGGATCATATAAATGGAAGTTGCAGAACAGGTAAGTGCAAGGATCTAATAATATATGCCATTGAAGATGATTGTATTGGCTGCACTAAATGTGCACAAGATTGCCCAACCGAGGCAATTGAGTTTAAGCCCTATGAAATTCATATTGTAGAAAATGAACTATGTATTAAGTGTGATATATGCAGGCAAATTTGTCCAGTTAATGCCGTGATTATAAGATGATAGAATTAATAATAGATAATAAGAAAATCAAAGTAAAGGAGGGAACAACTGTTCTTAATGCAGCTAAACAACTGGGCATTGAAATTCCAACAATGTGTTTTTTGGATGGTATGACAAATCACCCTTCTTGCATGTTATGTGTTGTTAAAGATGTTAGTGACGGAAAATTGCATCCATCATGTGCTTTACCAGCAAACTCGGGGATGGAGATTATAACCAATGATAACGAAATATTTGATGCCCGAAAAGAAGCATTGGAATTGTTATTGAGCGACCATGTAGGAGATTGTGAAGCCCCTTGCAGACCAAGCTGTCCGGCAAATATGAATATTCCTTTGATGAATAGATTAATAGCTGAAGGAAAACATCGTGAAGCAATTGAAGTTGTAAAAAAAGATATAGCCCTACCCCTCATATTAGGATATATCTGTCCTGCACCATGCGAAAAAGCATGCAGAAGGAAACAGATAGATAAACCGGTATCTATTTGTGCACTAAAAAAGAATGTAGCTGCCCATGACATTGATAATGATACTTCATATATGCCCAAGAAAGCCCCATCAAGTGGTAAAAAAGTTGCAATAATCGGTAGTGGTCCAGCTGGTTTATCATGCGCTTACTATACATTGTCACATGGTCATCATTGCGTAATATTTGATAAAAATGCACAACCAGGAGGAACACTAAGATACGATATCCCTGATGATAAGCTACCAAAACACTCATTAAACTCAGAAATTGAAATAATCAAAAAACTTGGAGCTGAGTTTAGGATGAATATTGAAATAAATAAAGAATTATTTAAGTCAGAATTAACAAACCAATACGATGCCATAGTTATAGCAATGGGAAATTTCGGCGATACTAATCTGGTTGATTTTGGATTTAAATCTACAAAGTATGGATTACAAATTAACCGTGATACATTTGAGGTAGATACCACTGGAGTTTTTGCGTGTGGTAATATCATTAGATCACGTCGTATGGCAATAACATCTGTTGCACAAGGAAAATCTGCTGCTACCTCTGTTAATCAATACCTTAAAGGCGAAAGTATCCAAAAGAAAAAACGCATGTTTAATTCCAAATTCGGAAAACTCTATGATTCTGAATTCGAGGAATATCTAAAGGAAGGCAGTGATTCGCAAAGAATTGAATTGCCTGATGGTAAAATGGGTGACTTCAGTACAAAGCAATCAACCAAAGAAGCAAGTAGATGTATGCATTGCGACTGTAGAAAACCCAATACGTGCAAACTCCGAATTTACTCGGATGAATATGATGCTGACCGTAAAAAGTTCCTATTTGGCGAGAGAAAAAAAATAAAGATCTATAATAAGCACAACCTTATTAACTATGAACCTGAGAAATGTATCAGATGTAATATATGTGTTGAGATTACAGCAAAACAAAAAGAATCAATTGGTTTTACAAGCATAGGTAGAGGTTTCGATATTGAAATAAATATGCCACTTAACCGTTCGATTAGTGAAATTCTTACTAAAACAGCATTATTGTGTGCCAAAGAATGCCCTACGGGAGCTATTTCCAGAAAATAAATGCAGATGAGATTAATAATTAGTTTTATAACACTTCTTTTTACACTATCAGGAATTACACAGATAGATTGTTGGCCATCCTATCGAGGTAACCCAGAGTTAACGGGTTCTACAAACTGTGATGTTGAAGATTCTTATAAGTTAATTTGGACCTTTGAAACAGATGATGTTATTAAGTCATCTCCAATAATATGCAACAAAAATATTTATGTTGGATCGAATGATGGTTCACTATTTTCCTTATCCAAAAACGGCAAATTAAATTGGAGATTTATTACTGAGACATCATTTGAAGCACCCCCTCTATTTTTAGAAAACACCATATATATTGGTTCACTTGAAGGTATTATGTTTGCAATTGATGCAAATAACGGAAAAGAATTATGGCGATATAGTACCGATGGTCAAATCTCGGGATCTGCCAATTGGGTATCAGGACCTGATAAAAGTACAAATCAAATTATATTTGGAAGTTACGATTATTTCCTTCATTCGGTTGATTCCAAAACAGGCATCGTCAATTGGAAATATGAAACTGATAATTATATAAATGGAGCACCAGCTATAGCCGAAGACATTGCTATTATTGGCGGTTGCGATGGTTTCTTACATTTAGTAAATACAAACAATGGCAGCATTTTCGACACCATCTACATTGGTACCTATATAGCATCATCGGCTGCAATAGATAATGGTTTTGCTTATTTTGGAAATTACGATGGAGTTTTTTATAAAGTCGACATCTCGAATCAAAAAATAATATGGAAAAGTGAAAGCAGTGGTGCGTTTGTAGGTTCGCCAGCAGTACTTGGAGATAAGGTTATCATTGGTTCACAAAATAAAAATGTGTATTGTTACAATGGAAACAATGGTGATATTTTATGGAGTTTTAAAACACTCAGAAAAATTGAAAGCTCTCCGGTGATTTCTAAAAACAAGGTATTTATAGCATCTGATGATGGGCGGATATATATATTAAACCTTGAAACCGGAGATAGTATATGGTCGTATGAAATTGGTAGTCCAATAAGTAGTACTCCGGCATTAATTAATAATCTTCTTATTATTGGTTGCGAAGATGGTAGAGTTTATGCATTTGACACCAATTAAAAATTTGTTAACAGAATGAAAATTGTAAATATAGTTCCCGGATTTGGTGGTACATTTTATTGTGGAAATTGCCTACGCGATAGCGGATATACAAAGTCTCTTATTAAGCTTGGCCATGATGCAATGATGTTGCCAATTTACTTGCCATTAACAATGGAACACGGTATTGAAAAAGATACAAACCCCATCTTCTATGGTGCAGTAAATATCTATCTAAAACAAAATTTCAAGATTTTTAGAAATATGCCAGGATGGATGGAAAGGTTTTTCAACTCATCTTCCATACTTAGGTATGCTGCGAAAAAAGCCGGATCAACCAGAACCGAAGGTCTGGAAGAGATGACCATTTCAATGCTAATGGGCAAAGACGGCAATCAAAATGATGAATTACAGGAGCTTATAGACTTCCTTAAAAATCATGAGAAACCAGATATTGTACACCTATCAAATGCATTGCTAATTGGTTTAGCAAAACAAATTCGTGAACAGCTAAATGTTCCTGTTGTTTGTTCTTTGCAGGATGAAGATGTATGGGTAGATGCAATGAATGATCATTACCGAAATAAGGTATGGGATTTAATGAGTGAAAAAGCCAAAAATGTTGACGCTTTTATTTCTGTTAGTGATTACTATGCTCATGAAATGAAGAAAAAGATGCGGATTCCAGATGAAAAAATGCACATTGTGCCAATTGGAATCGACTCATCTTTATATAGTTATTCGAAACCTGCCAATAACCCTCCCGTTATTGGATTTATTTCGCGAATGTATGAAGAACATGGTTTTGGACTATTGATCGATGCTTATATTATACTAAAAAAGAATAGCAAATACAAAGATGTTCTTCTAAAACTTTCGGGTGGGTATACCGCCGATGACAAGAAATATGTAAAGTCACAAATAAAAAAACTTAAGAAAGCTGGAATATTCGATGATGTGGAGTTTATTGATGACTATAAACCTGAAAAAAGATTCAACTTTTTTAACAAGATTACCCTACTTTCAGTACCCGTATTAAAGGGCGAAGCATTCGGGGTTTATCAGCTTGAATCTATGGCATGCGGCGTTCCATTAGTTCAACCAGCCCTAGGAGCTTTTCCTGAAATAATAGAAAACACTTCTGGCGGAATAACATATTCTCCCAATAATGCTGAAACACTGGTAAATAGTTGGATAAGCATATTATCTAAACCAGAGTTAATTGAGGAAATGAGTAATAAAGGGCACCATGCAGTAATAAATAACTATGCAATTGATCCTGTTAGTGAAAGAGTTCTTAATATTTATAAAAAACTCATCTTATGATAATCGAACTAAGTAAAATTGTAAAGGAGTACAAAAATGAAAAAACCGGAATTGTAAATGAAGTACTCAAAGGTATTAGTCTAGTTATTAATAAAGGTGAAAAGATGTCAATCGTTGGTCCGTCAGGATCCGGAAAAAGCACTTTGTTAAATATTATCGGAACAATGGACAAAGCATCGTTGGGAAGTATGAAGTTCAACGGAAGGGAGATTGAAAACTATAATGAAAATCAACTTGCCGAGATTCGTAATAACCAAATTGGTTTTATTTTTCAATCACATCATCTTTTACCCCAGTTAAATGTGATTGAAAATGTACTTCTACCAACAATTCCAAGCAAGAAAAAAGAAGATAAACAACACACAATAAATAGAGCCAAACAGTTACTTACAAAAGTAAATTTATTAGATAACATTTATCAATACCCTTCACAATTATCAGGTGGCGAATGCCAAAGGGTTGCTGTAGTTCGTGCACTAATAAATGATCCCTATTTAATTCTTGCTGATGAACCAACCGGATCACTTGATGAAGAAAATGCAGAAGATATCGGAAATATCCTATCGGAAATATGCGATGAAAAGAATACGGCATTAATTGTTGTCACTCATTCTCAAGAGCTAGCCTCCAGAATAGGAAACATCCATAAACTCATAAAAGGAAGGATAATACCTGCTTAAAATGAATACCTTACATCTCATATTAAGAAGTTTTATCCACTATAGAAAACAACACATTGCTGTTTTATTGGCATCAATAATTAGCGTTGGTGTATTAACTGGGGCTTTAATTATAGGTGACTCGGTAAGTTATAGCTTGAAAAAACTTGTTGACAGGAGGTTAGGAAATATTGACTTTGAATTAACTACTGGTGATCGTTTTGTTAGCAGCCAGCTAGCGGAAAGAATATCAAAAGACAATGGCATCTTTGCAGCATCCATATTGCAAGTTGAGGGGGTTGCAATAAACTCTAATAATAATACCAGAGCAAACAAAGTTCAACTGATTGGTATCGACAATGACTTTTGGATGCTTTCAAATAAGCCCACCATTCCCATTTCAAAAAATGAGATAATCATTTCAACCAACCTAGCCAAAAAGCTTGATGTTGATATTGGTGAGCAGTTATTATTGAGGATACGCAATGCCCAACTTGTACCTATTGATGCTCCATTTACCAGTAACGAAGACCAGACTATTGCTCTTAGGATGACCATTATGGGCATTGCTGGAGAAGAAAAACTTGGTAGGTTTAGCTTAAAAAACAACCAGGCTGCCCCCTATAATATATTCATAAAT
This sequence comes from Bacteroidota bacterium, assembly GCA_016845105.1. Taxonomy (GTDB): domain Bacteria; phylum Bacteroidota; class Bacteroidia; order Bacteroidales; family F082. Next base: position 18,909 of record JAERTF010000100.1, read on the forward strand.
AGGGACCTATTATGTATTAAATTAGGACTACCCAACCTTTCGAATATTATTGTTGTAGATGGAAGTGAAAATTTAAATGTTGATAGTCTGAATACGATCCTGAAAGAAAATATGGATATTGCAGATTATGGCCTTGAATTAAAAAAAATTGCAAGTACAGATGAAATAAATTTAACTTCAACGAGAGTTTTTATTGATGAGGAAATATCGAAAAAGGCAACTAGTATAAATATCCCAAACACACAATTCCTTTCATATTTTGTTAATACAATTAAATATGATGGAAATGAAGTCCCATACTCATTTGTTACTGCGGTATCAAATAATTATTTTGATCAAAATATTTCCAATAACGATATTATCATCAACTCGTGGTTAGCAGATCAGCTTGAGGTAAAAATTGGAGATTCACTCTTATTAGATTACTTTGTAATTGGAACCTTGAGGTCACTAAATGAAGACTCCTTAAAATTCAAAGTGGTTAAAATAATCAACCTTGAAAACAATAATTCCATGAAGATGTTGATGCCTGAGTTCCCAGGCTTATCGGATGCTGGAAATTGTAAGGATTGGGATGCAAGTATACCCATCGACCTTAAAAGAATAAGAGAACAAGATGAGGTTTATTGGAACGAATATAAAGGTACGCCCAAAGCATTTATAACTTTAGATAAAGGCATTGAATTATGGGCAAATAGTTTTGGAAATACAACCAGTTTGCGATTCAGCAATAATGGAGATTCAGTTTCAGAACTTGGCAAAGATGTAACTAATCTATTATCACCTAAAGATATTGGATTGAGCTTTGTAAGTATAAGGGAATTGGGAAAGTCTGCTGCTGCCAATGGTGTTGATTTTGGTGAATTATTTTTGAGCCTTAGTTTCTTTATAATTATTTCGGCAATACTTCTAATGGTGTTAGTTTATGGGCTTAATTTAAAAAATAGGAGTCATGAAATAGGGGTACTTTCAGGAATCGGTTTTAGCAATAAACAAATTATCCGACTGCATTTTACAGAATCAATAATAACAATTGTATTTGCATCAATTATTGGCGGATTTGTTGGACTTGGATATAACAATATTATAATATCTGCACTTAATACAATATGGAACGATGCAATTCATGCAGACATCATCGAAATTCATATTCTCTCAACAACAATAATCAAAGGAATTTTAATTGGTATGACCATTTCAATATTGTCGATTTATTTCACCTTAAGAAATGCACTAAAGAAAACTGCCATTGGTTTAATTCAAAACAATAATCCTCAAAATAGACCTAAACATACTTGGCTTATTACCAGCTTAATAGTAGTTGGGGTATTGTGTTCAATTTGTATTACTATACTTTCACTTACAGGGATTATCGAAATAAATTCCTCTACTATGTTAATTGCAGGGTTTCTACTACTACTTGGTAGTGTTGCAAGTATTAATCAATTATTGTTCAAAATATCCCATTCAAACAACAGTAGTATGTTTGGAACCTGGGTATTATCCATGAAAAATATAGCTAGAAATAAAGCCAGAAGTGTTTCTGTAGTTGCATTATTGGCAATTGGCACATTTACAATTATTGTTACAGGAGCTAACAGACTAACTTTTTTTGGTTCAGAAAATCAAAGAAGTTCGGGAACAGGAGGAACTCAACTTTGGGTTGAAAATACTATTCCAATTATTCAAAATTTAAATACTTCGTCCGGAAAACTGCAATATGGATTGGAAGATGAAGAAATATTCAATCAAGTTAATTTCATTCAATTTAATAATGTTGAAGGTGATGATGCCAGTTGTTTAAATCTTAACCAAGTAGAACAACCACAAATACTCGGCGTTAACCCGTATTTATTTGATAGTTTGAATGCATTTTCATTTTCAACTTTACAGAACAAATCAAACAATCCATGGCTGGATCTCACTATGAAATTTGATTCAGGATATATACCTGCCATTGCTGACCAAACTGTTATTCAATGGGGACTTATGAAATCGATTGGCGATACCATAAAATACCAAAATGAATTTGGAGAAGATCTAAACTTGGTACTAATGGGAGGTCTTAGTCCATCAATATTCCAAGGAAATATACTAATATCAAATAGTAACTTCACGAGTAACTTTCCGGGTTCTGGTGGATCAAATATCATGTTAATTGATGGACCAAAGGAATCTTCTAATGAGGTTTCAAATCTTCTAAGTAAGTATTTATCAGATTACGGAATAGAAATAACCAGCACAAATCAGCGATTGAAAGAATTTTACTCAGTAACAAATACATACCTCACAATTTTTATGATTTTGGGAGGATTAGGTGTTATTATTGGTACCATCGGTTTAGGAATAATTATCATTAGAAACATAATAGAACGCAAAGAAGAAATTTGGATACTATCCGCATTAGGATTCCCAAATACCTATATTATCAGATTAATTATTATTGAAAATATGATTCTATTATTTGCTGGAATAACCGTTGGAATACTAGCAGCTACCGTAGGAATATTACCTTCTATAATTTCTCAAGCCTACCATATCCCAGGCAGCTTTCTTATTGTCCTGGTTTCTTTGGTTATTATTAGTGGGCTTATTTGGATTCTAATTCCTACACGAATTTTGCTTAAGAATATAACAAGTGATATTGTAGTTAACAGTTAAACTCATCTTTTGAAAATCAATAAATAACAGTTACAGCTTGTTCGTCGATAATAGACCTATGTTGGTATATTTATAATCAACGTATTACACAACACAATACATCTTTTTCCTATTTTTAAGGTCTATAAACTCGGATTATATATTAGAACTTTGAAATGAGCATTGAAATCAAAATAACATTAGCACTTACTGAAACTAAGTATAGCACCGCTATGGTGAGTTGAAGAAAGTAAGTAAAACAGCTTATTTTGAATTGATTTCATTGTGTTAATTTTCTAATGCATATTCCGGGTTAAACTAAATTCATATTTTATATGAAGCCCTGCAATCACTTTAATCGTTAATAAAAAACATCATGAAAATAAAACAAAAATATTTGTGGATTACAATTTTACTAATTGGAAATGTTATCATTGGAGTTTCACAAAACAATAACCCATTGGGTTGGAATCAGTTTAGAGGGCCTGACAGAAATGGTGCATCTATTGAAAGTTTATCCGATGTAAATTGGTTGGAAATGCAACCAGAGTTGATTTGGAAAAAAGAACTTGGATCAGGATTTTCTGAACTAACAATTTCAGAAGGTATTATCTACACTATGGGAAGCACAAAAACTGATAGTTTGTCTGGATTTGAATTTGTAGCTGCATATGATGAGAAGACAGGTAATAAACTGTGGAACACAAAAGTAGATTCAATTTATATTGATCACGATGGATGGGGAGATGGCCCTCGGTCAACAACAGTTATTGATGAAACACAAATATATAGCTTAAGTGCTTGGGGCAAACTAAGTGCTAACCTGAAAGAAGATGGCAGATTACTTTGGCAAGTAGATTTTATAAAAGATTTTGGAAGCAATATACCCCGTTGGGGATATGCTTCATCTCCTGTGATTGTTGACGACCTGCTAATTATGGAAGTTGGCGGATCGGATTCGAGAGCATTTGTTGCCTTTGATAAAAAAAATGGCGAAATAAAGTGGAGCAATGGAGACGGAAATGCATCGCATGATTCTCCTTTAAGCGTTGTTTTAGATGGTCAGGAACAAACCATTTTTGCAAATGGAAGAACATTGTATTCTTACAGCACTAAGGGTGACACAATATGGACATATAGTATGCCCTTTGGCGGACTAACTGCGATTCCACTTCTAATAGGCGAAAACAAAATATTTTTATCTGGAGTTCGTAACCCAGGATTTATTATTGTTGAAATAAAGGATGGCAAACCAACCGAAATACTTCATGGCAACTCAATGAAAAATGATTTCAGTTCCTGTGTTTATCACAATGGGTATATTTATGGATATCATGTAGCTGCACTAAGATGTATTTCGGCCGAAACAGGCGAAGTAAGCTGGACTAAAAGAGGTTTTGGAAAGGGGTCGCTAATGCTTGTGGATGATAAACTTGTAATACTATCCGATAAGGGAAGACTAGCCATAGCAGATGCCACACCCAAGGCATATACCGAGCTTACTTCGATTCAAGCAATAAATGGAAAATCATGGACTGCTCCATCTTTTTTAAATGGAAAGGTATATATTCGAAATCTAACAGAAATGGCATGCTATAAGATTAAATAGCCTATATAAATTCATAACCAAGTCACCACATATCTTAGATTATCAAATTAAAAAAAGCCGTAAAATGGAACTAAATAAAAAACAATACTTACTAGTAGTTATAATGCTATTCATTATAACGTTGGGAAATGCTCAAACAGTAGATGATATTATTGCTAAACATTTAAAGGCGCATGGCGATTTAGATAAGTGGGATAAGGTAGAGTCCATGAAAATAACCGGACGGTTTACCGCCTTTAGTGTTGAAGATGATTTTTATGCAATTAAAACGAAAGATGGAAAATACTATAGTGAACTACAGCTTGGAAAGCATGGGGTTATTGAAGCATTTGATGGTAAAACAGGATGGACAATTGACCCTTGGCAGGATTTTTCATTTCCCCGAGAATTAAACAAAAATGAACGAAATGTATTTATTCAGAAAGCAGAGTTTTTTACGCCCTTTTATAAATACAAAGAGAATGGATGCACAGCAGAACTACTGGGAAAACAAGTGGTTGATGGTGTTGAAGTGTATGCCATAAAACTTGAAAGACCAAATGGATTTGTAGAAACATGGTATCTTGATGCTGATACATATTTGGAATATAAACGTGAATCAAGATGGGTTGATTTCGCCTATGGTGTACCTGCCGAAACTTACTTCGACGATTTTAGAAATATTGATGGTATTATAATTCCATTTTTTTCTGAGAAAACATTTTGGCAACGTAATAGGATAATTCAAATTGAGAATATTGAACTTAACGGAGAGTTTGACCAAAATATATTTGTTATGCCAAGAAGTAACCAGATTGAGAAATTAAATTTTCTGATTGGTGATTGGGGAGTGCGAATAAATATGTGGTCGAGACGAGCTAACAGATGGTATAAGGCCGATAGTACAAATTCAAAAATTGAATATATAGCAACTAATTTAATACAGGAAAACATTAGCTTTATTGATCATTTTGTGCAGTCAAATATTACAAACTTCAGTTTCAATGCTTCAAGCGGCAATTATTTTTCAACAGTATATAGTGGCTTTTCATCAGAATTTCAGGTTTTTAATGGCAATTTTACTGACAGCACTTTTGTATTACAAAATATAAATATGAGTTGCGATTCATCTGATGCTTCGATACAAATAAAAGCAACTTACTCTGAAATTTCAAAGGATAGCTTTGTTATTGACGTAAGTCAATCCAACGATAATGGAATTAATTGGATGCCAGGTCCTCAGCTAGTATATGGCAGAATACACAAATAAATTACATACAATCAATATTTAACATGGGGTTAATCGTGTCGTAATGATTCAACTGGATCTTGCTCTGCAGCTTTTCGTGCCGGTAGCCAGCCAAATATAATTCCAACTGAAGCAGCTACACCAAATGATAGAATTATGGATCCAAAGGACACTATGGTTTTTATATCGGTTGATACTGCAATGGTTTTGGACATAATAACACCCAATAATATTCCTATTAGTCCTCCAGTAATGCTTATAAATGTGGCCTCTGCCAAAAACTGAAAAACAATATCTTTTTTTGTGGCACCCATTGCACGCCTTACTCCAATTTCACGAATGCGCTCCATAACAGATGCCAGCATAATATTCATAATTCCAATACCCCCTACTATTAGCGATATTCCTGCAATGGCACCAAGAACTATATTAAAGATATCCTTAGTTTTCTGCTCTTGCTTTAGTAGTAATTCGGGTATTGTGATTTCAAAATCATCAACACCATAATGTCGCCTTTTCAGTATCTCTTTAATAGCTTCAGTGGTGGATGTTAATTGGTTACTTTCTTTAACCTGAACAACTATTTTATTTAATTGATTATCAGATTCACCACTTCCATTTGATCCTGAAGTCATCATAACGCTATTTCCAAAATAGAAAATTTGACCTCCCGACATTAATGATGATTGTGCAAGTAGTGACCTATCTTTGTATCTCAACAGTATTGTTTTAATTGGCACATAAACATTTCTGTTATAACTATTAATACCCATTTCTTCAGCTTTCTTACTTACCGCCACTCCTTTAAGTACACCAACTACTTTTAACCAAATGCTTCCACATTTTAATTGTTTACCAACTGGGTCGGTTTTGGGGAATAGTCTTGCAACAACTTCTGGTCCTATCACACATACCGGAGCACCAAGCGTCATTTGTTCTTCGTTAAATATTTGACCTTTCTTTAACTCTTGATTAAACAACGTAAAATACTCTGCCGTTACTCCACTTAAATTTACATTAACCTTTTTTCCTTTACGAAGAGCAGGAGTATTGTAAACTATCTCTGGACTTACTTTCTCTACTGTTGGAATGGACAATAGTATATTCTCAGCATCTTTTAAAGTTAAACCAGGCGAATACTTTTTACTCATTTCTTTGGATTCGTCCTCCTCTTCCTCGGATAATGCCTGGTTTCCATCATTAACTTTTGGTGTAATTATAATGTTATTTAAACCAACAAGCTTTATTTGATCAAGTATCTCTTGTTGGGCACCATTTCCAATTGCCAACATTGCAATAACTGCAGCTACTCCAAAAATAATTCCAAGTGCAGTTAATATTGAGCGGAATTTATTGGTAAAAACTGCCTCCAATGAAATTGATAGTATCAGGAAGTATCGTTCCATCTTTTGCTAATAATTTGATTTTTAACCTACTTCTTTCTTTTTCCGCCCTGCCCTCTTTTCTTTCTTCTGTCAGGTTTTGGTTCCTCTTGTTTGGGTTTTTCCATTTCTGATTTAGATTCAAGCAGTTCCTTGTATTTATCTATTGTTTCCTTGTCTAGTCTCTTAAGCGACCAATCATCGGCCCCTTCGGGAGGAATTAAATACACTTCATCTCCTTCATCTAAACCTTCATATATTATAATGGAAGTCTCGTTTGTTTTACCAGGAATAACTTGCTTCCTCCCGCTTTCCGTATAAACAAAATTTATTGAATCGATGATGCTAACACACTCAATAGGAATATACAGAACAGAATCAATAACTTCCGTAATAATTCTATTTTTGGTAGTCATGGATGGTCTTAAAATTGAATCATATCCATCAACATTTATTATAACTTCAAAAACCTTGGCATTTGAATTCCGCATCTGTTCACCCATATTGGCTACCTCTTTAACAACCCCACTAAAACTCTTGTCAGGAAATGCATCAACTTCAATTACAGCCTTTTGACCATCATGAACTCTGCTTATATCAATTTCGTTTACATATGTTCTGGAATTCATTGCAGATAGATTTGGTAATTTGGCAACAACATTTTCCCATAAACTAACCTGTGCACCTACTCCTTGTTTTTTACCATTCCAATCGCGCTTATAATTAACCATTCCTGATTTTGGAGCAATAACAACAAACTCCTTTTTCAATTCAGTATACTCATTAAGCTCACGCCTTGCCTTCTGCAAATTAGTAGCAACTTCACGCATGTCAGCATTTGCCTTTTGCTTCTTAATTTCATAATTCTCAATATTTTGATTTAAGGCACGCTGTGTTTTTTCATAATCAATCTTTACCTGTCGCTGTGTTGCTGGTGGTTCATAAATAGACTGATCGACTACAATTTGTTTTTCTTCAAGTGAGAATTTGAGATTTATTAACTCATCCCTTGTGCCTCTTAATGATAGTGTAGTATCAAGTTGGGTTTGAACAAATTGTGTTTCTAACTTTTCAACTTCCAACTCCTGATCAGTAATTTTGTTTTGCAAATCACTCCTATCAAGTGTTGCAACCCACTCTCCCGAATCAACGACTGTTCCATCTGGAACAATATCCTCAATCATATATCTGTGGATGCGCGCATTACGCAATGAATTTGGGTTCGGACCTTTTATATCCTCACTACTTCTTGCCTCCAGTTCACCGGTGGTAGTAACATCTATAACAAAGGTGCCTTTTTGCACCTCAACTAATATTGTATCAGATGTTTCAACTGTAGAGGATGAAAAATACCATATAAGTGTTATAAGTAATACAAAGGATACACCTAGTATAATTACATTCTTGCGATTCATAATTGATAAATTTATTGTGTAAAATTAACAAAAATGCCTCTGTGAAATAATTAGTTTGAAAATATTTTTGAATGATCATCCCGTTCAAAAAGCATTATATATCTAGGTCCATTATTAGTCAACTAATAAATTTTGAAGCTGAGGTACTGTCACCTATAAAAACAAAAACCCCGATAGTTTCCTAACGGGGTTTATGATATTTATGTTCTATCTATTAAAACTGTCCAACAAGCTGTATTTGCAAATAGTATACGGCTGCTCCGGCAAGATATCCTGCAAGTGCAAGCAAACTGATTTTCTTCATATACCAGATAAAATCTATTTTCTCAAGACCCATCGCAGCTACTCCTGCTGCTGAACCAATGATTAGAATACTGCCACCAGTTCCGGCACAATATGCTAAGAATTGCCAGAATTTGCCATCGATAACAAAATCAGACATAAAACCTAGTGTACCTGCTTCAACTATAGGATACATCCCCATTGCTCCAGCTACCAATGGTACATTATCAACAATAGCAGAAAGAACACCGACTGCTAAATTAATGGCATATATGTTTTGTAAATTATCGTATAAAAACTCAGCTAGAACATTTAAGTGACCTACTGATTGAAGAGCAGCAACTGCAGAAAGTATTCCTAGGAAAAAGAAAATAGTTGGAACATCCACTTTCCTCAATATTCCAATAACTGTAAGTTTGCGCTTATCCTCAAGAGGTTTGTTACGATGCATTATTTCTGTGGTTAACCAAATAACACCCAAACCAAATAGCATACCTAAATATGGAGGAAGATGGGTAACAGTTTTAAATACTGGCACAAACAACAATGCACTAACTCCCATAATTAGTAATAGTTTTCTTTCGAAAGCTGTGGTAAATTCTTTCTCATCACCGTGATCCAGAACTGGCCTTGTAACTTCACCTTTGAGAGTAAAGGTTACAATTAATAAAGGAACTATCATTGTTACCAAACTTGGTATAATAACATTGAGAATAATGCTTACAGCTGTAATCTGTCCACCAATCCAAAGCATAATAGTTGTTACATCACCAATTGGAGACCAGGCTCCACCTGCATTTGCTGCCAATACTATCATTGAGGCAAAAAACCATCTTGTTTTTTGATCATCAATTAGTTTTCGTAGTAAGGCAACCATAACAATTGTAGTTGTTAGATTATCTAAAGTAGCCGACATAAAGAAGGTTAAGATGCTAAGAATCCAAAGTAATTTAACTTTTTTGGTAGTCTTAATTCTGTCAGTAATTAATTTGAAACCCTGATGTTGATCAACAGTTTCAACAATTGTCATAGCTCCAAGCAGAAAAAATAATATCTCAGCTATTTCTACTAAATGGTGCTCCAACTCATGCTTCACAAAATGAGTTATGTTGTTTGCCGAATCAACTGTTGCAGCCCATGCACCATTGTACATTTCTTTGTCAACATTTGGCTTTATATAAGAAACAACATCGTTTGCCATTTCTTTGGCCATTTCCCATGATGGGCTTAGTCCAAGACTCAATAGCCCGGTTGCATCAAGTGCATAAATTGCCCAAAGGACAGTTCCTGTCAACAAAGCCGAAGCTGCTTTATCAACTTTTAAAGGATGCTCAAGGGCTATCATTGTATACCCAAGAATAAAAATCACTAGCATTAAAATAAACATCTCTACATATTTTTTAATTACGGGCGCAAAAGTATGGAATCAATTTGATACTATATATTTTAAATATGTGAATATATGTATATAATCACATATTTATAGTGGGTCTAAATAGTATCAATAAAAATTGTGCAATCAGAAGTTAGATTTTAAAATATGGCTCCAAAAATATACCAGACGAAACAACTGTTATAATTTGCTTAATAATATAAAGATAAAAATAGGCAGCAAGAGAGGTACTCTCTACTTTTTACTTTCTCTGGATTGCTTTTTTTTCAATCTACTAGCTTGTTTATTCTTTTGGTCTTCAATTACTTGTTTTAATTCATCTATGGTAAAATTAAACCGTTTGGCCATTGTTGTAATCTTATAGCTCTTTCCAATTCTATCGGGTATTCCTAACTTTGTACGAAGATAGGGGTCACCAATATTATTAGCTTTGGCAACTTCCAAAAGTGTCATCGAAGTGTCAACTATTGCAACATATCCCTTACTATCTTCATTGTCTTTTTCAGCCCCCCCGGAGTTACAAGCTACAAATGTTACAATTATGCTAACTAGTATTATATAAAATCTAAAATTCATCTTGTTTCAAAGTTTAGTGTTTCGTCAAAATATTAATAGATACTGCAATTGGCAAAAATATAAAAACACAACAAACTAACTAAAATTTTACATCTATTGCACTAAATCCAATGAAGTTGTTTGTAGCAATTCGTCATCATTTTTTTTTAGTTTTGCAGATGTATAAAACTATATAGGATTGAAGTTACTTTTTTTTGATTTTGGTGCAGGAGAAATAATGCTGGTCGTACTAGCAGTTTTGTTGGTATTTGGTCCTAGCAAAATTCCTGAAATTGCTAGAAATATTGGAAAATTCATCAATGAAATAAAGCGAGCTTCGGAAGATATTAAAACTGAAATTAATCGAGAGGGAGATCGTATTGACCGTGAGAAAAGACTAAAAGATTATAAAGCGTCTCTTGAAAAAGATATAGAAAAACCTGTTGAAGAATCAACGGACTTATCTCAATAAATCCTTTACAATTACGTTAATGATATATCAAAATATAGGTACTAATATGAATAAGTTGTTTACAGGTATACTACTAGTTGCCATTATAATGGCAATTCCAGCCATATCAAGCGCCCAGAGGAATCCTGCCAAGGGTGCAGATGAAGCATTTTCCAAACAACAGTATTCATTGGCAATTGACAAGTATAAAAAAGCATATACTAAGGTTAAAAAAAACAAGGAAGAAAAGAACAGAATAACCTCACAATTAGCAGAATGCTATAGGCTTACAGGTAACTATAAAAGAGCTTCTGCCTCTTATAAAAGATTAATCAAAAACGATTTTGACAAACGCAATCCTGAGATACTCCTTCATTATGCTAATATGCTTAAAATAACAGGAAACTATGAAGAAGCCATTCAACAATTTAATGCTTATGCCGAAAGAGTTCCTGAAGATAGCAGAGGTAGGAAAGGAGCTGAAACAACTGTTTTAATTGAAGAGTGGATTGAAAATCCATCTAAATACGAAGTAACCAATGTGAAGAAAATTAATTCACGTGAGGCGGATTTTGCACCAGCATATACTACCGACAACTATAATGAGATAGTATTTACATCAACAAGAGAGGGTGCAACTGGCAAAGAAACTGATAAGTGGACAGACCAAAACTTTAGCGACCTGTTTATTGCGAAAATTGATCGAAAAGATGAATGGTCAGAACCTGTATTATTTGATAATACTGAAAGTATAAATGGCGAAGGAAATGATGGAACTGCTGCCTTTAATGCAAAGTTTAACACAATTTATTTTACTCGATGTCCAAACGACCAGCAAAAAGAATCAGGCTGTCAAATTTATAAGTCAAGACGAACGGGACGATCATGGTCGGAACCAGAAATGGTTGATATTACAGGAATTGATACTTTATCAACCATTGGTCAACCAACCATTAGTGAGGGAGAACTAGTGATCTATTTTGCCGGTAACCGACGAAATGGATTGGGTGGAAAAGATTTATGGGTTGCATTTCGTGACTCCAAGTCAGATCCTTTCAAAAGACCAATGAACCTAGGAGAAAAAATAAATACACCTGGTGATGAAATGTTTCCATTTTTAAGAAATGATACTACACTATTTTTTGCTTCGGATGGACATGGCGGAATGGGAGGCTTAGATATTTTTGTTACAACAATTGACACATCAGGTAACTGGGGCGAACCCAGGAATTTAAAATACCCCATAAATTCAACATATGATGATTTTGGAATTGTTTTTCATCCGGAAGATGAGTATGGTTTTTTGAGTTCAAATAGAAAAGGAACTCGAGGTTTGGAAGATATTTGGTATTTTATTGAACCTCCTTTATTATTTTCACTTAGCGGAACAATTAGGGATGACCGCACGCTTATGGCAATGAGTGATGTTTCAGTTCAACTTATTGGTTCTTCGGGCATTTCCGTTTCAACAATAACAAATGACGAAGGGTTTTACAGCTTTGGAGAAAGCCAACTTGAACCAAATACAATGTATGAAGTTCTGGTTGCCAAGCAAAACTATTTTAACGAAAAAGGTACATTTACTACAGTTGGAGTTGAATTTAGCAAGGAATTCGTAAAGGATTTTAGCTTACGACCAATACCAGCTGAGCCAATCGAGTTACCAGAAATACTATATGATTTGGCAAAATGGGAATTAAAACCTCAGTATCAGGATTCTTTGCAAGGCCTAATTCAAACATTACGTGATAATCCAAATATTGTTGTTGAGTTGGCAGCTCATACCGATTCCAGAGATAGCCATGAAAGAAATGATGTTCTTTCCCAACGTCGTGCTCAATCAGTTGTTGATTATCTCATAATCAGGGGTATTGAACCTGCCAGGTTAGTTGCAAAAGGATATGGAGAAAGAGTTCCATTAACAATTAAGCGTGATGTAATTCGTGATGGATTCCCTTTTGCAAACGGTACTACATTTGACGAAGTATATATTGAATCGTTAACTAATAATAGCGAAAAAGAAGCTGCACATCAACTTAATCGTAGAACTGAATTTAGAGTTCTCAGAAAAGATTTCGTTCCTTCGTCAACAAACATCGACTTAGCAACAATTAATATTGCAATAAACCCTGAAGACAATGCAATTGTATTTACAGAAGCACCAAAATCAGGAACATATATATCAACCTGTATTATTAATGGATATAATGAAGAATTTGCCTTTGACAGAACTGCTGATGCCATGATCTCCTTGGATAAAGCCATGGACTTGCTTAAGTGGGGAGCCATCAGCAAAGAAGATTTTGAAGGTGATCCTGAAAGAATTCTTGCCGATAATACTATCGCCGACAGAGCAATAATCAATATCAAAGAAATAAATATTGCTAATCAAAAGGTTGAGAATATAAAAGTGAAAGTGAATCATAAGTTAAACTACGGACTGGTATTTGGCGATAGACTTATGAAGAAGTTTGGTAAGTATTCGTACAATGTTAAAACGCACAAACTAACCATAAAGTAGTGCAACCAAAGGTATTGGATTACAAATATTTAGATAACACCGACAATAAATTACTAATCATCGATGACTAATAAATCAAGATATATGCAAAGGGGTGTTTCAGCCTCCAAAGAAGATGTTCATGCAGCCATTGCAAATCTCGATAAAGGAATATTTCCAAATGCATTTTGCAAGGTTATTCCGGATATATTGGGCGGGGATGATGAATATTGTAATATAATGCATGCAGATGGAGCTGGAACTAAATCTTCACTTGCTTATATGTACTGGAAAGAAACCGGCGACATAAGCGTATGGAAAGGTATAGCTCAAGATGCAATTGTTATGAACCTTGATGATTTACTTTGTGTTGGGGTTACTGAGAATATACTATTATCATCCACAATTGGAAGAAATAAAAACCTAATTCCGGGTGAGGTAATTGGCGCCATAATTAATGGTACAGAAGAGTTTCTTGAAAACATGCGCAAGCTTGGTATTAGTATTTTTCTTACTGGAGGTGAAACTGCGGATGTTGGAGACATTGTTCGTACAATAATAGTTGATTCAACAGTTACTGCACGTATTCCTCGCAAAGATATTATTGAAAACAATATACAACCCGATAATGTAATTATTGGCTTATCCTCAAGCGGCCAATCATCATATGAATATGAATATAATGGTGGAATGGGTAGTAATGGCCTCACATCAGCCCGTCACGATGTATTTGAGAAACATCTTGCTACTAGCTATCCAGATAGCTATGATCACATTGTACCTGAAGAACTAGTATACTCTGGCAATATGAAACTCACTCAACAAAGTGAGGTTAAAGATATTAATGTTGGCAAACTAGTTCTTTCTCCAACTCGGACATATGCTCCAGTTATTAAAACAATTCTTGATAGTTACCGAGATCAAATTACTGGTTTAATTCATTGTAGCGGAGGTGCACAAACCAAGGTACTTCATTTTATTGATAAACTTCGTGTGGTTAAAAATAACATGTTTCCAATTCCACCATTGTTTAAGCTGATTCAAGCACAGTCAAATACAGATTGGAAAGAAATGTATAAAGTTTTTAACATGGGTCATCGAATGGAAATTTATGTTCCTGAATCCATTAGTAAGGAAATAATTGAAATTTCCAATTCATATAATATTGATGCTCAAATTATTGGACACACAGAAGTCTCTGACACCAAAGAACTAACTATTTCGTCACCATACGGAACATTCGAATACTAGAATAATCTTCATCGAGTGACAAACACTCTATTTTCTCATATTTTTTTATTCTCAGCAAACTATTTCAATATCTTTATCGTCTATTATGTAAAGATATTTTTATGAATCTGACAAAATTCGCAACAATTGTGTTAATGGGAAGTTTATTGGCAAGTCCTCTAACTTTTTTTGGTCAAAGATTAAGTAATAACAATAGTGAGATTAGTTTAACTAAATCCGATTCTATATATGCTTCGAGGCTACCTTTCTTAACATTACCAAAGGGTTATGAATCCCGGTCTTTGTGGGATCTTCCATCTGAGCTTGATAATGCAGAGCTTCCTTTTTTCCGTTCAAATTTTTCCCAAGAATCATTCTGGAACTGCGGTCAGTGTGCTGGTGTTGGTTACAACTTTACGTATGAGATAAATGTGGCAAAAGGTGTCTATGCAGATACTTCAACAAATCAATATTCACCAAACTTTACATTTAACTTTCATGCGTTTGGAGAAGGAATAGGTGTAAACTATTTCAACTCTTTTGATGCAATAAAAAAATGCGGCAATCCAAATCTTTATGAATATGGTGGATTATTTAATGCTGGTTATACCGGATGGAAAACAGGATACGACTTTTATGAAAATGCAATGAAAAATCGTATCACTGGTGTTTACGCCATCGATATAGGCACTCCTGAAGGCTTACTAACTCTAAAACAATGGTTATATGATCACCTCAACGGGTCAGAATATGGAGGAGTTGCAAATTTCTATTTAGGTGGTGCAAGCATGGTTCATGTATTGCCCCCTGAAAGTCAAGATGCAGGGTTTCCGGTAAATATTGATTTTGCTTATCCTGCTACACATGCTATGACAATAGTAGGTTTTAACGATTCTGTTAGATATGATATAAACGAGGATGGTCAGTTCACAAATGACATTGATATAACAAATGATGGCATTGTTGACATGAAAGACTGGGAGATTGGTGGACTTAAATATATGAATAGTTGGCCATATAATGAAGGTAGAGGATATATTATGTACAGATCATTAGCATTAGAATATGGGGATGGTGGAATTTGGAATCAGCAAATGCATGTAATAAAAGTTGATCCAAATTATGAGCCCCTTGCAACTCTTCGCTTAAAAATAAAGCATGATTCCAGAGATAAAATAAAAATTGTTGCTGGAGTATCCAATGATATTTCAGATGAATATCCTAGGCATACTATTGATTACCCAATATTTAACTTTCAGGGAGGTGATTATTATATGCAAGGAAATGACAGTCTTGAAGATTATAAAACCCTTGAATTAGCATTAGATATTAGTCCATTATATAGCTTTATTTCAAATAATGAACCAACTAAATTCTTTGTGCAAATCATTGAAAATGACGTGGATAATATTGGCGAAGGGCAAATACTTAGTTATAGCATTGTTGATAAAGCTCAAGGAGGAATGGAAATTGTTTGTGACAAAGTTCCAGTAGATATTATTGATAATGCAATTACTACTTTGCAAATAATTCATCAACCTTATTTTAATAAGGTAAACATATTAAATGAAGAGTTACCTCCATTCGCCATTGGAGTACAGCAAACTATTGGATTTGAAGCTGAAGGAGGATATCCACCATATTCATGGGAAATTATAAACAAGTATTCAATAAATCCAACAAATAATTCATTTCCTAATATTGAGGATGAAAAGCTAATTTTTGATAATGATATCGACGCAAGAGTTGAAGTGGAATTACCCTTTGATTTTCCATTTTATGGAGATACAGTGGATAAAATAACTGTAAGCATAGATGGCTTCATATTATTCGATAACGAACCATATCCTTACCCATTTTATGTTGGTGAAGAATCAATGCTAAAAAACAAAAGAGCCATTGCCCCTTTTATGTCGAGATTAGAAATTGTTCCTCAAACTCAAAATGGCGTTTGGGTTAACAAACACAACGATTATGTTGGCTTTAGGTGGAATGCTAGCGCAGAGTATTCTTCAACTGGTGATGTTAACTTTGGTGTACTTCTGTATGCTGATGGACGGATTGAAACATACTATGGAAAAATGGATTATTCTGGGGGATTTCAATGGTGTGCAGGGATTTCATCAGGAGACAAAACAAATTATACCATAAACTCCGTTAATAATCGTATTGAAGACATAGCTTATAATTCGTTTGAATATTTGCCGGGACCTGCACAGCCAGCAATCTTAAATTTAACTCAAGATGGCTTAATTGACATTCAAATAAATAATGAATCTGATGTTTATCCTGTTACAATTCAAGTAAAGGATAGCAAAGGTATTACTGATGATCAAACATTTAACCTATCTACCAACGGTCTTGCAATAAGTTATGAAGTGAATAACACAGATGATAATAATAACATCTATTATAAAGACACTACCAATTTAAGCATTATCATCGACAACAATTCAGAAACTACATACAGTAATGCATTAATTAAATTAAAATGTTTTGATGAATATTTAGTACTAAGTGATTCAATTATTAATATTGGAACTATCCAAACCGGACAATCAATTAATATTATAAATGCATCAGAAATATCTATAACTTCACATGCACCTGATTTATATAATACTGCGGTTAGCTGTGAGTTCCAATCATATGAAGATAGTTGGTCGACAGAAGTTAGGCTAACTATAAATGCCCCTAAATTTAAAATAATTGATACTAAGATAATAGATAATGAAGATCAGATTATACAACCTGGAGAAACTGCAATTGTACAACTCATTGTTCAAAATATTGGTCATGCAAAATCATTTAATGCAATAGCCAATCTTAGTTCAACCACTAATGGATTATATATTCCATTTATTGAAAAACCATTGCCTAGTTTAAACATAGGAAGTATTGATACACTTAGCTTCGAAGTTGTTGCCACTTATAATATTGCTATGGGTGATATAGTGCAATTATATCTTGATTTATACGAAGGCGACATTCTTTTTTCTACAATTCGTAAAGAGCTTCGAATTGGAAAAATTCCGGTTTTGATTATTGATCTTGATGTAAACAAAAGATCTGGTCCATATTTTAGAAATTTACTAAACGAGTTTGGGCTTAACAATCAATATGTTAATTCACTCAACTATAAATTAGATAACTATTTATCTGTTTTTGTTTGCTTAGGAGGAATGTTTAATGGTACGGTACTTTCGGATATTGATAGTGATTATCTAAGAAATTATCTTCTCGAGTCAGGTAACCTTTATATGGAAGGAAGAAAAACATGGACTTCTGCAGAACAAACTCCGGTACATGAATTTTTCAATATCAAATCAGACATCCCATATTATTACCAGCTGCTTGACACCATTATAGGTATCGATGAATCATACACTAAAGATCTAATTTTTAGTGTTGACGACCCAGATACTTACATTAATTACTTCATACACCCTAAAGAAAACGCTTCTTATTTTTTCAGAACAAAGATTAGTGATACATCGGGAGTTGTTGTTGCCTATCAAGGTGGCAATTATAATACAATTGGTTCTAGTATTCTTTTCGGAACATTAGTGGATGGAGAATTTAATAATAATAAAAAAGAGTATCTTCTTCGAATTCTTGACTTCTTTGACATAAAGAAATACATTTATGTGGACATTCCTGAAGAAATGACCATTGAAATGTCAAATTTAGCATTGGAAATCTTTCCAAATCCTGTTCATGATGATCTAACAATGAAGTTTTATAATCCATCAGCTAGTAAAAGTAGCTACCAAATAATAAACATATTTGGGAAATTGGTAAAACAAGAAGAGGTTCCATTTAACTTACCTCATGATTCATTTATCACAACATGGGATTGCAAGGATGAAAATGGAGAAAAGCTTGCCCATGGCATCTACTTCATCAAATACTTTTCGGAAAATTATTCAATCACAAAAAAGTTGATTATTAATTAGTTATAATGATCGACTAACATTTCGGTTTCAACAATCCAACCTAGCTTAGGAATAGCATGCTATGCAGCATAGTATGCTTGTAGCATGTTGAAAGAAATATTATTTTTACAAACATATTTGACTATATTTTTATGGAAAAAATAATTGTTTTTGGTGGTAGTGGATTTATTGGAAAACATTTAACCAACGAATTGGTTCGAAATTACAATGTTGTGGTGGTTAGCAGGCACCGAAGAACAGTTGAGTCTAAGTTAAATAACGAAGTTACTGTAGTTAGATTAAGAAAAAGGGATAACACCCGACTGGTTGAGCAAATCGATGGTGCAAAAGCTGTTATTAATCTTGCTGGTGAAAATGTTGGTGGTCGCTGGTCAGAAAGAAAGATGGAAAAAATCAGAAGAAGCCGACTTGATATTGATAGTATAATTGTTAGAGCAATAATAGCTGCAAAGAATAAGCCTGAAGTTGTGATACAAGGCTCAGCAATAGGCATATATGGTTTTACCAGAAACACAATTGATATTACTGAAGAAACCACCCTTGGAAAAAGAGGATTTCTTCCAAAAGTTGCAATTAGCCACGAAGAATTATTTAATCAACTCGAGTCATTAACAAGAGTGGTTTATATCAGAACAGGACTAGTACTAGATGATAAAGAAGGAGCCTTACCGAAGATAGCAAAGCTTATTAAGTCATATCTGGGAGGAAAAATGGGATCAGGACTACAATGGAATTCTTGGATACATATTGAAGATGAGGTTAGGGCGATTAAGTATCTTATTGAAAACACAAGTTGTTCAGGTGCTTACAACTTAACAGCTCCAAATCCTGTTCAAAACAAAGAATTTACTAATTCCTTGGCTAAAGTGTTGAAACGTCCATCATTTTTAACAGCCCCTGCTTTCGCAATTAGACTATTCCTGGGAGCCATGGGTAATGAACTACTTCTCAATGGATTAAAAGTAATTCCTGAGAAACTAACAAACGAAGGGTTTAAATTTAAGTATGAGAATATTAATGAAGCTTTTACTGATATCTATCAGTAATATGCATAACACAACTGAAAATGAAATTTTTAGGAAATATAATATGGTTAATATTTGGAGGATTTGCCGTTGCTATTGAGTATTTTGCAGCAAGTTTAATTCTTTTTGCAACAATAATTGGAATACCATTCGGAATTCAGACCATTAAATTAGGTATATTGGCCATATGGCCTTTCGGTAGCGAGGTAGTTCAAACTCAACAACCATCTGGATGTTTAAATACTGCAATGAATATACTTTGGTTTTTTATAGGAGGTTTTTGGATTATGCTAACTCATTTGTTTTTTGGGGTTCTATTATTCATTACAATAATTGGAATACCATGGGCAAATCAACACTTTAAACTAGCGGGCTTAGCACTAACACCTTTTGGCCGTGATATAATAACTAAATAAAACTGGTGGCATTCATTATATTTGCCCCCTAATCAGCTGCATTTAATTTTATAGATTATGAATATTCCATTGTTACTTGAAACGGAAAATGTTTCGTACATAATTGGTAATGATGCAATTGAAAAATCACCCATCAAATTTCGCCAGTATAAACGGATTATTGTAATTACAGATGAAAATGTTGAAAAGCATTGTCTGCCAATATTTAAACAAAAACTACCATCCCTAATAATTGATGGTGTAATTACCATTATTAGTGGTGAAGAAAACAAGTCGATTCATCAGCTAATTTATATATGGAATGAACTCACCCGACTAAATGTTGGAAGGGATGACTTAATAATAAACCTTGGAGGTGGAGTATTAACTGATATTGCAGGAATGGCGGCGGCAACTTTTAAGAGAGGTGTCCAGTTTATAAATTTCCCAACAACACTTCTGGGTATGGTAGACGCTGCCATTGGTGGAAAAACAGGAATTGACTTCGCACGATTTAAAAACCAGGTTGGGTTGTTTATTAATCCAAGTTGTGTTATTATCGATCCAATTTTCTTAGATACTTTGGAAGATTTACATTGGCAATCAGGGTTTGCCGAGGTTGTGAAATATGGCCTAATAATGGATAGGGAGTTATGGCAGAAATTAGAAGGTAAAAAATACAAGGATGTTGAAGATTGGAATAGCGTTATAATTAAGGCATCAAAGGATAAAATAGACATAGTTAGGTTCGACGCATTGGAGAACGGAATACGGAAAAATCTTAATTTTGGGCATACCATAGGGCATGCATTGGAATCATTTTATCTCAAATCTGGCAATCCTGTAACACACGGGATGGCAATTGCTGCAGGTATGATTTGTGAATCCTGGTTATCATCTAAAATTTTTACATTGGAGTGTACCAGGTTAGAAAGCATTGTGAAAATGATTGACTTGAACTTTAACAGGTTCGATTTCAGCGAATCAGACATTTCTCGCATTATGCAACTTATGAAACAGGATAAAAAAGTTCGTAAAAAAAAGCAGAACTTCAGCCTGCTTCGTAAAATAGGTAAAGCAGTTCATGAAGTTGAAGTTGAAGATCAGTTAATTATCGAAAGCCTTGAGTTTTATATTAATCGAAAAAAGTGCAATTAATTGAGTTTATTTTTAGCTAATACATCAAGTAAAGCCTTCGGGACAGTAAAAATTCATGGGTCTAAAAGCATTAGCAACAGAGTATTGGTTATAAAAGAATTATCCGAGAGTAATCTTGATATTTACAACCTATCCAACTCTGACGACACAACTAGTTTAGCATTCTATTTAAGCATGATAAATAAATGCGAAATATCAGGAATACCTATGGTAGTTGATATTAAGAATGCAGGAACTGTTGCTCGTTTTTTAACTACATTATTAGCCTTTAGGGATGGATCATGGTTGCTAACTGGCTGCAGTAGAATGAAGCAACGGCCAATTAACGGACTTGTAGAAGCATTAAGAAAACTAGGTGCATCAATATACTATTCAGGTAATCACGGATTTCTTCCAATAAAAATAATTGGCAACGATATTAGAGGTAGTAGCATTAGTGTTGATGTATCTCAAAGTAGTCAATTCGTAAGTGCACTTATGTTAATAGGTCCTTATTTAGATGAAGGCCTTAGTTTGAAATTTATTGGCAAGCCAGTATCATTTCCTTACATAGCAATGACCAAAGAATTAATGCAAAGCTTTGGAGCAACTGTTAACCTTAAAAGCACTGGGGTTGATATTAAAAATGGAAATTATAAATTTAACTCTATTACTATTACTATTGAACCCGACTGGAGTTCGGCCTCATATTGGTATGAAACTGTTGCTTTAGCTAAGGATGCCGAGATATTTCTTCCAGGATACCTCAAAAATAGTATACAGGGCGATTCGGCTTTGGCTGAAATTTATGAGAATTTTGGAGTGAATACTGAATTCCTAAAGAATGGAATAAAACTTACTAAGACGAATAAACTAACCCGCTATTTTAGCTATGATTTTGAAGGATGCCCTGATATTGTTCCTGCAGTAATGACCACTTGTGCAGCTTTAGGAATAAACTCAAAATATATTAATATTCACCATTTGGCTTTTAAAGAGTCAAATCGGATCGATGCATTAAGTAAAGAGTTAAAAAAGATTGGTGCTACACTTTCCAAAGAAAATAATAACTATTCATTGGAAACATATGAAAGGAAAAATAAAAAAATAACCTTTGATACCCATAACGATCATAGAATAGCAATGTGTTTAGCACCATTGTCACTGTTGTTTAAAGGAATTGAGATACTCAACCCAGATGCTGTTAAGAAATCCTATCCTGAGTTTTGGGATGACTTTAAAAAACTTAATTTTGCATCTATTAAATATATGACAAACAATAAACCATCACTGTGACAAAACCTTTGGAAGTAGACATATTCATCCCCTGTTTTATCGATCAAGTTTATCCTCAAACAGGATTTAACATGATTAAAATACTAGAAAAAGCTGGAGTAAAGGTTCATTATAATACGAACCAAACCTGTTGTGGTCAGATGGCCTTTAATAGTGGATTTTGGGATGAAGCAAAAAAGCTGGGTGAAAAATTTATCAAAGATTTTGATAACGGACGTATGATTGTTGGCCCTACAGCGTCTTGTATTGGCTATGTTCGCAATGGCTATAACGAGTTGTTTTACAACGGCGCATATCATAACGAATACAAACAACTGCAGAGATCAATGTTTGAAATAACAGATTTCTTGGTTAACATTGCCAAAGTAACAGATTTTGGATCAGTATTTGAACATAAAGTAACCTATCATGATTCTTGTGCTGCATTACGAGAGTATAAACTTGGGGACGAACCACGTCAGTTACTTCAAAATGTGAAAGGCCTTGAACTGATTGAAATGGAAAACACACATGAATGTTGTGGTTTTGGAGGTACTTTTGCCATTAAGTTTGAGCCAATCTCAACAGCAATGGCTGAGCAAAAGGTACATAATGCAATCGATACTGGTGCTGAATATATTGTATCCACAGACAGTTCATGCCTTATGCATCAATACGGTTATATAAAGAAGCATAAATTACCCTTAAAAGTAGCTCATATAGTTGATGTATTGGCCTCAGGTATATAGCATATTAATTTAGGAAAACAAAGTTTTTTTCACCAGCCTGCTTTTTAACTGCTTGTATTATTGCCACATCCAGCATATTCTCCGGATCATTTTTTCTCTCTTCGGCAACAAATTTTTCACGCTTTGCTGTTAATTCAATAATCTGATTTTGAATTTGTTCCCGTTGTTTTTGTTTTTCAACTATAAATGCCATTTTTTCCTCTGTGCTCATACCTTTCATTTCATTTGGAAGCTGATCTTCTGTCACCGACTCTATATCAAAATCAACCTCTTCACAGGCATCAACTAAATCCCAGTTTGTATTTTTATACACTGAACTACACTTTGCCTTTGTTCGTTTTATAGCGACACTTTCATTTAATTCATATGCATTATCATCTTGTATTTTTTGCCGTGAAGCCATAACTAGGCCCTCGCTTCCATATGCAATATATGTAGTATTTAATTCCTTATTCAATTTAATTAACCTATCATCATAGGGTGATTTTATATGTGCATAAACGATATCCTGGTCAATGTTCATATATTCTCCTCCACCAATATATGCACCATCTTTCCAGTGAGTACGAATCCCTTCTTTAAAATCTCCACAAAAAATTGTATTAACTGTTATGTCCTTTTCATGAGCATCTTTACACACTTCACGGTAACTTGTGTTTCCTTGATCAAACGGCTCATTACCAGCGATGAATATCATTTTCAAATCCTTCGGAAATTCATCCCAATCCAATTGTTTTAGTGATGACTGAATAACTTGCCCACAATACTCTGTACCACCATCAGTTTTAAGTGAAAATAGTTTTTCAGATATAAGATCCAAGTCACTTGTAAATGGCGTGACCAACCTTATATATCCCTCTCGCATGGATAATTTATCATTGCCATATTCATAAAGTGCAATCTCAAGGTTAGGGGTTTTATCGTTATACCTTGCTTCTGATAATTCATCAACAACACTCCATAATTGTGATTTCGCCTGATCAATTAGACCATCCATACTATTACTAGTATCTAGAATTAGGGCAACCTTGATTGATTCATTTTTCGCTACCTGAAATGATAACAGGGGAAGAATTGCAAGACATAGTAAAATGATTTTGAATTTATTCATAATTTATAGTAGTATTAGTTCGGTTAATTTAAATCCAATTAATATGCCAGAAGTTGTGAATTAGTGTTAAAATTGCAAATCATGGCAGGCTAAACTATTAACAAATTGATTTTTGAGCTGTGATAGTTTGCCGTTCAACCCAGATCATCGCATAAAAAAACGGCCATCACTAATAGCGACAGCCGTTTGGAACCAAAAATCCTACCTTTTGGCTAATATTTTAATTCTCTATTTCAAGATTTCCGTTTACTGTTATAGTTGCACCCGATTCGATTGTAAGCGAATTGCACTTTGCATCTGTTCCGAAGGGAATTACCGGGAAATTACCTCCTGAAGGAGTAGTTGGGATTGTAACATTATAAGATGCAGTAGGTACGTTTCCATCGGTCCAGTTACTACTAGTGTTCCAGTCGGTTGATGCTCCACTCCAGCTCGTAGGAGCAGCTTGAATATTTAGGGTGTAATCTTCAACCTCACCATTCGAAGTACTACCAGTAGAACTGCATGACGTCCCATAGAATAGAGTTCTCAATCTCATTCTAGTTGACCCAATATCTGCATCAGATGGAATTAGAATACTATATGTACCTGCACCGCCGCCATCGATATCACAAAGCAATTGTTCACCATCATCACTAAAATCACCGTCACGGTTTTTATCTATCCATATTCCAAAATCAATTCCTGAATTTGTTGAACCACAAGATAATATTAAATTATATGATTGACCAGGGATTACATCAGTTGAATTAGCTGTCCAGTCTTCATAATATTTATCATCAGGATCAGTTCCTCCAATATTAGTATATGTTGAGGATTTATCAATTGTGCCAAATTGAACCCTACTAATATATGCATACTCGTTGGTAGAATATGCTTCGGGATAACCTGTTGGTGAAGATCCAACAGTAATATAGCTTGTTTTAACTTCTGTATCACTGCCATAACTATTCGAGCATAACAAGGTAACCTCATATGTACCAGCTGCATCAAATTCTACTTCTGGATTTTGGGATGAACTTAATGTATTATTTCTAAAAGTAACTGTTGAAGGGTTAAAGCTCCAACTCCATGATGTGGGGATATTTGCTGATGCATCGCTAAAATCAACAACCGTATTAACAGCAGGAGTAAATGTAGATGCAAAAAATTCAGCTTCGGGAGCAACCGCGTTGCTAATATCACCACTTAGAATCATTGAGAATGCTTGACTACCACCACTTAGTGTACCATCATGATCAACTACAATTGTATAAGTTGTCGCATTAGCAGGTGAAGCAATATCCACAACTTCAACATTATCAATATTATTCTCGCCAGCTTGGGTGGCAGCACTAGATGGATTATCTCGATCAAGCTTCCATGGGTAGTATGTATTTGAAGCCTGCGTAATCCTTAAATCCAAGTCATTAACTAACATAGCATCAGCAGGGTCAAGCGATATAGAAGGGGGTGTTCCCGGAATATCTGTCCAAACAATTGTTACTTTTAAAGGGCTAGTACTGGTAGTTATTATATCGCGCGTATAAGTTTCTCCATCAACAAGATAATACTCAAGTATCACATCTGTTGATTGATCTTCGGTTATTTTAGCAGCAGCAGATTCAGTATTCATTAATCCCCAACCAAATTCATAATCAGGGCCAGTTGTTGTACCTGCTTCGTCAGATGTATGAATAACTATAGCTTTTGTAGTTGCCGCCTTCATTTTACTCCCAGTTCCATAAACATTTTCAAAATGTTGATTCAATAAAGCAATTGAACCAGCAGCGGATGGGGTAGACATTGAAGTTCCACTAGAAGAGGTATAAGCATCATCAGCCGAGCTATATGACGAATATAATCCAATACCATTTGCTACTATATCGGGTTTTATTCTTCCGTCATCAACAGGACCCATGAACTGAAAGAACTCATAACTACGTCTGAAGGTTGTGTATATCCACCTGTAATGTCATTTACCGCTCCCACAGTTAGAATATTCTTTGCAACTCCTTGCTGACTAATACAATCATAGGGTCCATCATCTGGATATGAACCATCACCAGTATCATTGCGATCATTACCTGATGATTTTACAATCAAATAATTAGGAGCATTATATGCAACTTCATCCCAATCTTGGGTGTTTGAATCATAAAAACCAAACTTGTAATCCTCTTGGGTGCTTACTGTTGGATCACCATGCCATGTTCCGCCATCCCACCCTCTTATATATCCATATGAATGGTTGCTAACTAATAATCCATTTGATGCCTCAATAGCCATTTCAGCTACATCCGAATTCCAATCATATGACTTCAAACTAGCAGCATAGGCCATTCCCTTGGCTGTGGACACAATACCTGATGCCATTATTGTACCGGCTACATGTGTTGCGTGCCAACTTACTGATGCTCCATCCATGACGGATGCACGGGTATCAAACTCCTGATGGGTTGCTCTAACGCTCCCACCATCCCATTCACCAACGGTAATTCCACTACCATCAAGACTCAAACCTGCCCCTCCACCTGAAAAAACCTTATCCGTTGAAATAGTTTTTGCAGCATTCTCATTATGAATTTTATAGTACTGAGGCATTCCTCTGGTGTCTATATACATTAATTCTATTAATGTGCTATCAGTTTCCAATCGAATTGGAATATTATTATGTTTTGAATAATCTTCAACTGCATAACGATTGATTTCTGACTTCTCTAGATATTCTTTTGCAAGCTTTTCAAGATACCCTTTATTAGTAACTATTTGGCCCTCTATATTAAGAATTACAGTCAGCAATATTACAATCAAAAAAATACCTCTCATTTTTAGTTCTTTATTATTAGAAAAAAAAAGTCCTATAGGGTTGCAGTTATGAATTATCAAAAATAAAAAAAGCACCTAAATGAGGTGCCTTAATATAAATATTTTAGATTTTATTTATTTTAATATGTAGCGTATCAAACCTTCTATGCTATATTACGCCACTTCATGATTCATGCATTTAGAAACCATAAGAGTGAACAAGTCGCATGGCCAATAATGGAACATCTTTATATGCCACCAATCGGCTAGACAGTGAGTCACGAACACCTGCAATCTTGCATTTCATAGAAGTTTTAAAATTTAAAATCTGTCTATGCAACACCACATTTGCCAGTACCACATTTACCCTCCTTAGTTTCCTTTTTAGATGCTTTCTTCTCGGCTTTTGCACCTTTTTTATCAGCTCCACATTTACCCTCTCCGCATTTTCCTTCAGATGTAGTTACCTTTGTAGCTTTCTTTTCAGTAGTAACTTTAATTTCCTTCTTTTCAGCCTTAACAGCTTTTTTGCCTTCTTTTGTAGCTGAACCACATTTTCCCTCTCCACATTTATTGTCACCATCAATTTCCAAATCTCCAATTGAAATTGAATTTTTTAATAATAACTTATCATTTACATTATCTAACGCTTGATTTGCAAATACATCAGTTGATGTAAAACTAAGCAATAGTCCAACTATCATCGCTACGGTAAACACACTTAAATTTTTGATTTTCATGATTCTAAATTTTGATTTGTGTAATTATTGATTATAATGTTTGGTTAGTTTGACGCAACCAAATAATTAACCTTACAAACTCAAAAAATAAAAACAGAAATTATTTTATATTCATCTCGCTATCAAGCTTATGTTGAATACAAACTTTTTGATCATCGGTGAGTTTCAATTTGAGATTATAAGGATCAATAACCTTAATTGAATTGAATTGCTTTGATATAAGCGCAGACTGCTGGGCAAATCTACGACAGTAACTACACGACATTAAATGAAATCTTAACTTAACAGATTCAATCCATCGTAAGTCTTCAACTTCTTTTTTCGACAATAGAAAGGTTGCCTTATCGCAATTAAGCATAAGAAATGTCATCAACTTTCCCATCATATTATTTAGTGTTTTCATGTGAGCCACTTATTTTCGATACATTCACGCAGTTTAAGTCTAGTACGATGCATTATAACCCAAAAGTTTGACGGTGTGCAACCTGTTTCCTTACAAACCTCATCACTACTTAATTCCTCCATAAACTTTAATACAAAAACTGACCTCCATTTATCAGGCAGAAGTGATAAACAAATCTCTAAGATTTCGGCAAACTCTTCTTGGTGTAGGGAGCTATCAGCTTCATTTGACCATTCCCTTGGCAATCTATTATTTAACCAATGACCCTCAAATATACCTTCATCTCTAAAGGGCATTGTGTAATCAGTTATTGTACGTTCTTTATTGGAACCTAATTTCCTAAAATAGTCTATTACTTTACGTTTTAGAATAGAAAGAAGCCATGTTAATTCGGTACTTTCACCCCTGAATGAATTTTGAGCTCTAAGGGCTGCAATTAAAGTATCTTGAACAATATCCTCACTAACCTCTTTGCTGTTAACTCTATAATAAGCATAATTGTATAAATAATCACCATAATTATTAACCCATGAATTAGGGTCTAACTTATGATAATCATTTTTACCTATTTTTTGTTTATCACTCAAATCAGAAATTACTTAACTTTTGCTTTAATGAAATCGTAAAATAACCTTACTCCCACCCCGGTACCACCAACTGTTCTATAGCTGCTGGCTTTTGCTAAAAATGATGGTCCGGCAATATCCAGATGAATATATGGATAATCAGTAAAATGCTCTAAAAACTTAGCTGCGGTAATTGCCCCTGCATCAGCTCCACCAATGTTCTTCCTATCGGCAATATCGGACTTAATCATTTCGGCATACTCATCCCACATTGGAAACTCTACAATCCTTTCGTGTACATTATCCCCTGAACTACATAGTTTATCAAATTCACTTTTCGATTTTACTTTCATTCCAACCATCGCCTGGGGTCCAATTGCTCTTGATGCAGCACCGGTTAGAGTTGCAATATCAATTACTAGCTCGGGATTATACTTTTTAGCATAACTTAATGCATCGGCCAGTATCATTCTGCCTTCAGCATCAGTGTTTAAGACCTCTACTGTTGAACCATCATACATAGTTACAACATCACCTGGTGTATATGCATTACCATCGGGGCGATTATCCGTAGCTGGTATAAGCCCGATAACATAAACCGGCAATTTTGCTTTAGATATCGCATACATACCACCAATAACCGCAGATGCTCCCGCCATATCACATTTCATTGTATCCATAAAATTTGAAGGTTTGAGACTTAAACCACCAGTGTCGTAGACAACACCTTTACCAACAAATATGTAGGGTTTAGAG
Organism: Bacteroidota bacterium; assembly: GCA_016845105.1. Lineage (GTDB taxonomy): Bacteria > Bacteroidota > Bacteroidia > Bacteroidales > F082. The sequence goes on from JAERTF010000100.1 coordinate 48,494, forward strand.
TTAATTGCATTTTCTGGCTTCCACTCATAAATGGTAAATGTAGGAGGATCAACACTTCCACGATTAACCGCCAGTAAACCACCCATTTTTAAGGTTTCTATTTTCTTTTTATTAAAAACTTCAACTTTTGCACCTGAAATTTTACCAAGTGATTTAGCTTCTTGCGATAATTGCACCGCAGTCATAAAAGAATCGGGTTCGTTCACATAATCCCTAGATAAATATACAGCTTCGGCTATAATTAATAACTCATTTAAATCAGCAGCAGTTATAACAGGTGAATAAATTGAGATACTACTTAAACTATTCTTCTTTTTGTTTTCTCCGGTTTTATATTTGAGGAATTGATAATTTCCCAATGTAATTCCTTCAATAAAAGCTAGAGTTTCTTCTTTACTATATCTCTCTGAACTAACAACAACCTTGTTAAATTTATAATTGTTTAATAAACTTAATGTTGAATTTCCTAAGCTCCTTATTGTC
>JAERTF010000101.1 GCA_016845105.1 Bacteroidota bacterium
GGATATTACAATTCAAAATTAATTTGTAATTTTACTACAAAGATATATTTTATCTAACTAATTGATGGATACCAATAACTATATTTACGAAGCGAAAAAAATACTGAAAGCATTTTTCGGTTTTTCTAGTTTCAAAGGAGAGCAGGAAGAGATTATCCAAAACGTAATGGATAATAGAAATACATTCGTCGTTATGCCAACGGGTGGAGGAAAATCACTATGCTATCAGCTTCCGGCATTAATGAAACCAGGAACTGCTATTATTGTATCCCCATTAATAGCACTGATGAAGAACCAGGTTGATATGATTCGTAACTTTGGTACGCAAACAGGGATTGCCCATGTTATGAACTCTTCATTATCAAAAGCTGAAATTAAACAGGTTCGTGATGATTTAACAGATGGAAAAACGAAGTTATTATACATGGCTCCTGAATCTTTAACAAAAGAGGAGAATGTATTATTTCTTAAAAGAATTGATGTTTCTTTTTTCGCTATAGATGAAGCTCATTGTATAAGCGAATGGGGACATGATTTTCGTCCTGAATACAGAAAACTTAGATCTATAATAAATGCAATAAATCCTAACCTTCCAACAATTGCGTTAACTGCAACTGCTACATTAAAAGTTCAGGAAGACATACTTAAAAATCTTGAGATCGTTAATGCTGATGTTTTTAAGGCTTCGTTTGACCGTACTAATTTATACTATGAGGTACGTCCCAAAGCCAAGACTGTTATAAAGGATATTATTAAATATATTAAAACTCAACCGAATAAATCAGGAATAGTTTATTGTCTAAGTAGAAAAAAAGTTGAGGAAATAGCAGAATCTTTGGTTGTAAATGGCATACGAGCTTTGCCTTATCATGCTGGTCTGGATGCAGCTACAAGAAGGAATAATCAAGACATGTTCTTGATGGAAGATGTTGACGTTATTGTTGCCACAATCGCATTTGGGATGGGTATCGATAAACCAGATATTAGGTTTGTAATACATCATGACATACCCAAAAGTATCGAAGGTTATTATCAGGAAACTGGTAGGGGCGGACGTGATGGCCAAGAAGGAAACTGCATTACCTTTTATTCGTATGATGATATTCAAAAGCTAGAGAAGTTCATGAAAGACAAACCTGTGGCTGAACAAGAAATAGCCAAAGAGTTGCTTTTTGAAACAGTTGCGTATGCCGAGTCGTCTGTTTGTCGTCATCGATCGTTACTCCATTATTTTGGTGAATCATATGATAAGGATAGTTGTGGAGCCTGCGATAATTGCCTAACCCCAAAAGAAAAATTTGAAGGTAAAGATGATATTCAGCTTGCATTAAAGACTGTGATTGAACTAAAAGAACAATACAAAGCCAAGATTATTGGTGAAGTACTTGCTGGTAAAAAAAGCGGTGATGTAAAATCAATTAAACTTGATAAGTCTTCCTGTTTTGGACTTGGAGATAAGCACGATGAGAAATATTGGGTAATGGTTATAAGGCAGGGGCTAATCCATAAACTTTGTGAAAAGGAAATTGAGAACTATGGCATTATTAAATTAACTGATAAAGGCAAAGATTTCATTGTAAACCCATATAGTATTTTAATCGCAAAAGATCACGATTACGATACAGGAGATGGTGATGATATTATTGTTAAAGCTGGAGGGCAGAAGCAAGGAGGTGCAGATGCTGTTTTGTTTGCATTACTCAAAGATTTGAGAAAGGATATTTCGCGCGACGAAAATCTACCACCTTTTGTTATCTTTCAGGATCCATCTTTGGAGGATATGACAATACAATATCCAATTACTAAAGAAGAGTTAACACAAATATCAGGTGTTGGAGTTGGTAAGGCATCTAAATACGGAAAACCTTTCCTCGAATTAATCTCAAATTATGTAGAAGAAAATGAAATAACAAGGCCCAATGACATGGTTATTAAATCTGTTGTTAATAAATCGGGCCTTAAAGTTTATATTATTCAAAGTATTGATAGGAAACGACCGCTTGATGATATTGCATATGGGAAAAACTTAAGTTTAAGTGAAATGCTAAGTGAAATTGAGCATATTGTATCTTCAGGAACTAAGCTCGACATTAGCTATTATATAAATGAGAAGGTTGATGAATATCACCAAGAGGAAATTTTTGATTATTTTTCAGAGGCTGAAACAGACTCAATTCAGGATGCACTTGACGAATTAGGAGAATCAGAATTTAGCGAGGAAGAAGTTAGGTTGATGAGAATTAAGTTTTTATCAGAATTTGGTAATTGATATGAAAAAATTGATAGTCGCTTGTTCTCTATTATTTACTATTACATCATGTTATAATGTGAATGAGAGCATGCAAGAAGTTCCAGAAAACCTTATTACCAAGGATAAATTAATTACTGTAATGACAGATATTCAGCTTGTTGAAGCAGGTTTGGCTGTTGGTGAAAATAGAAATTTCAGATATGATCTGAAACCAAAGTATTATAAAGTTGTATTAGATACCCATAATATTAGCTTGTTGCAATTAAAACAAAGTATTAATTATTATCAGGCATCTCCAAAGGTAATGGAAGAAATATATGATGGTGTATTGGCCAATCTTAGTAAGTTTCAAAGCGAAGTAGTGCTTGAAAAGGAAGAGTTTGACAGGGTAAGAGATAGCTTAGCAATTGTTAACGATAGTATTGCACTTGTTAATACTATTGATACCATTAGTGAAAAGTAATTATTTTGTAAATGTAGCTATTCGTGAATCAACATCAATACCATCATCTAAATCAAAACTAAACTGTAATTCTCCACTTGCCACAAAGCTACCTGAACCGCTAACCGAAATTCCCGAACCAAGGGATTGTGAATCAATAGCCAATGAGTTACCAACTACTAAAGCAATAGCAGTTGTATTTAAATCAGCAAAATTATTCATTATTATTTCAGATGAATTCGAAGGGTTAGCAATTATTGAAACAGAGTAGTTTATTCTGGCTGACTGATCACTAACATTCCAAGTACCTAGATATTTATAAATATCACTTATGTTATCCTGAGATGTGTCGACACATGAAGTTATTACAATTATACCAAAAGATAATACCAGTAATGTAAATAGTTTCTTTATCATAATTATTTTGATAAAATTCAATTATTAATTTGAAACAGAGAATCTAGTAGTGCCAATAATTTGGTTTTCCGTAATTAGAGTTATAAAATAATATCCGTTTTTCAGTTCTGTTACAGGAAGGTTCACTCTGTTTTCTCCTTTCATAAAGTAATCAGAAGATGAACTAAATACTTCTTGACCTAATATATTTGAAATTGATATTCGAACCTTACCTGGGTGACGAAGATTAAACTCAACATTTGTATAGTTTTTTGCGGGTATAGGATAAACGTTAATATTGGCATCACTTTCTCTATTTTCAGAAGTGTTTACAACTAAACCTCCGGCTTCAATAACAGCATTTGTTATTGTTTGCTCATCAGGTGGCCAAACATATTGCTCCGTAATTACATGATCAGGTGTGATAACAACTACGGTTGGATAAGATAGGATTTCATAATCGTTGAAAACAATATTTCCCCCCCCCTGACTTCCGCTGGCAGATGGAAAAGTGAGTCCAAAAATTGAGTCAAATTCTTTTACTCCTTGATTATCATTCCCCCAGTTTATTCCCATGAAATATACATTTCCTTCGTTGTTACCAAATATTTCGTAACATGCTTGAAAATCAGGAGCATAATCTTGGCATGGGCCACAAGTTGTAGAGAAGAAATCAATTACAACAATCTGATTTTCATCATCAAGTAAAGGGAAAAGCCAAATAGGTTCTCCATAAATAGTTTTAACGTGGAAATTAACAGCTTCTTCAAGCGGTGTTTGAGCGTTAGTTACAACCAGAGTTATTAAAGTAAATGCTAGTACAGTTAGTTTTTTTATCATCTTTTTTTAATAGTGTTTATTTTTTTGGTGTTGTGCTATTTAATAATTTCATTATAAACATTATCAGCAAGTCTGCTTGCACCAATTCTGAAATATTTTCTATTTAACCATTCTTTTCCTAAAATTTCTGATACGAGTATGAAATACTTAATAGCGTCCTCCACATCAGAAATACCACCAGCAGGTTTAATTCCAATCATTTTTCCAGTTTTCTCGTAGTATTCTTTGATTGTGTCAAGCATAATTAACATAGCTTCATGTGTGGCAGCAGGTTGTATTTTACCCGTTGATGTTTTTATGAAATCAGCTCCTGCCAATATTGATAATTCACTTGCTTTTCTTATATGTTCAACCTTTTTTAGCTCACCAGTTTCGAGGATTACTTTTAGGTGAGCGTTTCCGCATGCTTTCTTAATTTCTGATACTTCTGTCGAAATATATTTGAGGTTACCTTCAATTAGTTTACCCCTGGAAATAACCATATCAATATCGTTTGCACCATTTACCACAGCATCTTTTACTTCAAGTATCCTAATATTTAATGGTGATTGCCCACTTGGGAATGCCCCAGCAACACAAGCCGTTTTTATATTACTTGCTTTAAGTATCGTGCTAACTAACTCAGCAAATATTGGATATACACAAACCGCTGCTACATTTGAAATTCCAGCTATTTTGTTTTCGTATGACATGGCTTTGTTACACAATTCCGTAACTCTTTCAACCGTATCATCTCCACTAAGTGTTGTTAAGTCGATTATGCTTAGTATTGTTTTTAAAGTGTCTTGCTTTTCATACTTTTTTAATCCCTTCTCAATTATTTCTTCTACCCTATTGGATAAATCTTGGCTTGTGTAAGTATAATTATCGAATTCTATCATCACAAAAATTTTCTACAAAAATAAGAAGAACAGTTTACTTATTAAGTGCCTTTTTGTAATGATATTATAATCAGGGCACTTTGGTATACGAAAACGTAATTATATCCAGTAGTGTATGAAGTTTAGCTGCAAGTATATATAAATCTATATTTGTATTTATATTTTAAATGGCGGTAACAACCTTTAATCAAGCCATTTATGATTGTCGTGGTTTTGATTTTTGTTTTTGGCATATCAATTGTTATTGTCCATAAAACATTTAAAAATGTTAGGAATCAATTTAAAAAAAAATACAGAAAAAAAAGTTCCGCAGCAGAAGTATTTCAAATGCGATCGTTGTGGATATATTACCATAGTACGGGATTCAACATGTCCAATATGTGCTAAAGATGGATTTATAATTAAAATGAAATAATTTAATCTGCTATGAAAATTAACAACAACTATTCTATCGATCAGATTGAATCCATTGGATTAAAAGAAAAGGAAGTAAAAGATTTACAAGCAAGTATCTATACCAAAGATCAGAAAGTGTATTTTTTTGAGAGAATTGGTCAGGAAAAATACCGGCTATATTCTGTAATTAATGAGCGATCCTTTTTCCTTTAATCGGGTTCAAAATCCGATAAAAGCCCGCCTAAGAAACCTCGCAGCGTACCAGATGTGAGGTTTTTTTTATGAATCTATTCTGATTTATTACCTTTGACATTTCAATAATTATTTCGTTGCTAAGTGGATGATCTGTTTTCCAAATGCTAAAATAAATCTGGGTTTATCAATTATTGATAAACGTGCTGATGGTATGCATAATATTGAAACCTGTATGATGCCTGTTCCGGTTTACGATATACTTGAAATCAAAAGTTCAAAAGAATTTTCGATAGTGAATTCGGGTATTCCTATTTCATCAAACACAGAGGATAACATAATTTCAAAAACATGGGAACAGTTGATTTCTATCAATAAAAAGATTCCGCCTGTTGATGTCTTTCTTTATAAGAATATCCCTATAGGCTCAGGTCTCGGAGGGGGATCATCTGATGCTGCATTTTTTCTTAAAGCAATCAATAAACTAGTTTCATTGCAGCTTTCTTTTGAAGAAATGGAAGGAATTATGAAAAGAGTAGGAGCGGATAGCCCTTTTTTTATAAGGAATGAAACTGCAATTGCAACTGGGGTTGGTGATATGCTATGCCCAATTGAAAATCCGTTACGCAATATGTATATTACAATTGTTTATCCTAATACAATAATATCTACAGATAAAGCATACAGTAGATTTGAAATGTATAAAAATGAATTAAGTCCAGTTAGTACAGATTGTTTAAGAAGTATTATTGCAGCAGATATTAATGACTGGAAGAATGAATTAAAAAATGACTTTGAATTTTTATTTTTGAAAGACTTTCCTGAAATTTCGGAAATAAAGGACACCTTATATAATAGAGGGGCTATTTACTCATCTCTTACTGGTAGTGGATCTGCTATTTATTCTGTTTCAAGTAAGCCGTTGAATGTAGATGACCTTAAAGGAAAGTATTTAACTTTTTCATTTTTTAACCAACTGACATTATAATCCAACTAGTTACTATTTATTTTCAATTATAAATGATCGTTTTTTATGAATAAGATTACATTAATTACAGGGGCAACAAGTGGTATTGGTCGCTCATGTGCCGAAGTATTTGCCCAGAATAACCATGATTTAATACTTACAGGACGGCGTGAAGGTAGACTCAAAGACCTACACGATGAACTAACATCAAAATATGGTATAAAAGTAACAACACTTGTTTTTGATATTCGCAATAATGCAGAAGTTGAATATGCAATTTCATCTCTGCCCGATGTTTGGAAGAATATTGATATATTAATAAATAATGCTGGTTTAGCAGTAGGTTTAAAAACAATACATGAAGGTGAGATTGATGACTGGGAAAGAATGATAGATACAAATATTAAGGGATTACTTTATGTTTCAAGAGCAATCATACCTTTTTTTGTGCAGAATAAAAAAGGTCATATTATTAACATTGGATCGATTGCCGGTAAAGAAGTTTATCCGTTTGGAAATGTTTATTGTGCAACCAAACATGCTGTGGATGCATTAACAAAAGCCATGAGAACTGAGTTGGTAGCAGATGGAATTAAAGTTACTCAAATTGCTCCTGGTGCAATTGAAACGGAGTTTTCTATTGTACGATTTAAGGGGGATAAAAAAATGGCAGATAGTATATATAACGGGTATAAGCCTCTTGAACCAGAAGATGTTGCAAGTGTTGTGTACTATACAACAACACTACCAGGGCATGTAAATATTAACGATTTAGTTATAATGCCAACAGCTCAGGCTAGTTCTACAGTATTTAGCAAGAACAACTAGAAGTTTTTATTTTTTAAATTTGCAGGCTCTTAATAATTGATCGAACGGCATTATGGAAGTGACACGTATTTTTGAATTACTTACTCGTTATAAAAAAAGTTTCCCATATAAAGATGATGTATTAGTTGGAAAAGAGGCTGGGCAATGGGTTAAACATGATTTGGAGAAGTATCAGCAAATGGCCAATGATATTAGTTATGCATTGTTAAGTTTGGGTATCAAAAAGGGCGATAAGATTGCAACTATTTCTAATAATCGACCTGAATGGAATTTTGTAGATATGGGAATTATGCAGATTGGAGCCATACATGTCCCCATATATCCAACAATAAGTGCCGACGACTATCAATATATTTTGAAACATGCCGGAGTAAAATACGTTTTTGTTGCTGGAAATGTACTGATGCGTAAAATTGGACATATTCTTAAGTCGGTTGAGAATATATTGGATGTTTATACTTTTTCTGAGGTTGAAGGTCAAAAACACTTTAGTGAGCTTGTTGAAATTGGAAAAGACAACCAAAATGAACCGGAACTAACTAAAATTAAAGATTCAATAAGTAAGGATGATATAGCCACTTTAATTTATACTTCAGGAACAACAGGTTTTCCGAAAGGAGTAATGCTTTCTCATGAAAATATACTAAGCAATGTGCGAGCTGTTTTTGAAATTTTCCCAGTTGATGAAACAACACGTGGGCTTAGTTATCTTCCTTTATGTCATGTTTATGAAAGAATGGTGAATTATGTTCTTCAATATAAAGGAGTGTCAATTTATTACGCCGAAAACATGGCAACCATAGTTGATAATATTCAGGATATAAAACCTCATATTATGACTACAGTACCAAGGCTACTTGAGAAAGTTTATGATAAGATAATGGCGAAAGGAAGATTATTATCAGGAATACAAAAGCAAATTTTTTTCTGGGCCGTTAACCTTGGGTTAAGTTATCAGTTTGATAAACCAAACAGATTTTTTTATAATATTCAACTTCGCATTGCTAATAAGTTGGTATTTAGCAAATGGAGAGATGCCTTTGGTGGTAATATGAGATCCATAGTATCGGGTGGTGCTGCATTACAACCAAGGCTGTCTCAAGTTTATAATGCAGCAGGTATACCAGTAGTAGAAGGTTATGGAATGACTGAGTCGTCTCCGGTAATTGCTGTAAATACTTATGATGTTGGTAGACGAAAAATAGGTACAGTGGGCCCTCCGGTTGTTGATGTTAATGTGAAAATATCAAATGATGGTGAAATTTTAGTCAAAGGACCAAATGTAATGCATGGTTATTATCGTGATAAGGAAATGACAGATCAAACCATAATAAATGGTTGGTTACATACGGGTGATGTTGGCGTAATTGATGAAGACGGCATGTTGAAAATAACAGGAAGGGTTAAAGAAATCTTTAAAACATCAATGGGCAAATATATTAGTCCGGTATTACTCGAAAACAAAATAAAAGAATCTCCGTTTTTTGATCAAATAATCGTTTTAGGTGAAAACCAAAAATTTGCAGCAGCGTTAATAGTGCCCGATTTTGAGCATCTGGTATCATGGTGTAAAATAAAGGGTATACCTTATACATCCAATGAAGATATGATAACAAATAAAACTGTTAGAGATCGTTTAAAAAGAGAGATAGACTGTTTTAATAAACAGTTTGGTGACACCGATAAAATTAAAAAATTTGATTTGATCGACCATGAATGGACAATTGATTCAGGTGAAATAACAGCAAATCTAAAACTAAAAAGAAGTTATATCCAGAATAAATATAAAGAGGAAATTAATAAGTTATTTGTTTAGTTAAAAGGAAGCTAATTAGTAATTTTAAAAACTAATTCTTTTAATTCTCCATAGCTAGTTGTATCAATAGCTCCTACACCCTTGCTTTTTAAATCCAAAGTGCGAATATTAGAGATTATTTTTTTTATTTTATTGGCAGGAAATGCTCTTGCAGCATTACTATAATCCTTAACAAAAAAAGGAGGTACCCCCAGTTCGGAGGCAATTTTATTTTGGTCTTTATTTCGGATATTATGATAGTGAAAAACCTTCATAAAATAATTATGCAGTACAACAGATATCATTTGTAATGGGTGGTCTTTTGGGTTTGACTCAAAATACTGAATAATGCGAAATGCTTTTAGTTGGTTTCGTTCGGCCAGAGCTTTCTGTAATTCGAATAGATTGTAATCTTTACTAATACCTATATTTTCTTCTATTTCGATTTCAGTTATTCTTGAGTTTTTTTCAAGATTTATAACCAGTTTATCTATTTCATTCATTATTTTACCCAAATCATTGCCCAAATACTCAGACATAAGCATTAGTGCAACAGGGGAAATTTTAAAACCTAAATCTATTATTTGTGATTCGATCCATTTTGGAATAACGTAATCTTTTAGCTTGTCTGATTCAAAAACCACAGTTGACTTAGAAGCTTTCATTTTTTTATAAAATGATTTCCGTTTATCAACTTTTTTATGCTTCTGTGCTACTATTAATATTGTAGTGTCAAGAGGGGAAACAATGTATTGCTCAAGGTTTTCTATTTGATTAAGATATTGAGCCTCCTTTACAATTACCACCTGATAATTCCCCATCATTGGATATCTTCTGCTAAGATCAATTACTTCCTTAACAGAAATATCACGACCATAAACAACCGATTGGTTGAACCCCCTCATCCCTTCATCTAGAATACTATTTTCAAGTAGTGATACTATACTATCAATGAAATATGGTTCTTCACCCGATAAGAAGTAGACTGGTGAGAATATATTGTTTCGGATGTCTCTAATAATGTGTTCGTAGGTCAAAACTAAAATTTCAGATGTTTTACTGTTAAGCGGTTTTCAATAAGCTGATTTAGTGAATCTACACCAATTTTTATATGGGTTTCAACAAAATCCTTACTTACTTTTTTATCACTTTCAATGGTTTTTATTCCTTCGGGAATCATGGGCTGATCGGTTACTAATAATAAGGCACCTGTTGGAATTTCGTTGACAAAGCCAACAGTAAAAATAGTTGCTGTTTCCATGTCAATGGCCATTGACCTTGTTTTTTGCAAATGTTTTTTAAACTTATTGTCGTGTTCCCAAACCCTTCTGTTTGTGGTAAAAACAGTACCTGTCCAATAGTCTCTTCCCTGCTCTCGAATTGTTGTGGAGATAGCTTTTTGCAAACTAAATGCCGGTAATGCAGGCACGCTTTCTGGTAGGTAATCATTCGATGTACCTTCGCCTCTAATGGCAGCAATGGGTAATATTAAATCACCCACCTGATTTTTCTTTTTCAATCCTCCACATTTACCTAAGAAAAGGACCGCTTTTGGATCTATTCCGCTTAACAAGTCCATTATTGTTGCTGCATTTGCACTACCAATACCAAAATTAATCATAGTAATATCACCAGCAGTAGTACATGGCATGGGGCGGTCTTTACCAATGATCTCAACATCATTCCATTTTGCAAATAAAGAAAGGTATTCACCAAAATTTGTTAGAAGTATATATTTACCAAATTTTTCTATTTCCAACCCCGTATAACGGGGAAGCCAATTTGAAACAATTTCATGTTTTTCTTTCATCTTCTAATTTTTAAGCAAAGTTAATCAATTTGAGGATTTTTGGAGTAGTTTTATGGTTTCATACAATTTGAAAATGGTGAAGCTAAATCTTCCAGAATATCAATTCATAACAAGGGTGTCTTCCGTTGGTAAGAGAGAGATATTTGATGAGATAAGAAGAAAGTATATAGTATTAACACCAGAAGAATGGGTGCGACAGAACTTTCTTAGATATTTGAAAGAGGAAAAAGGTTACCCTTCAATGTTAATGGCAATTGAAAAGGGAATCACAGTAGTTGGTATGAAAAAAAGATTTGATGCAGTTGTATATGATAGGCAAGGTATGCCATTTGTTCTAATAGAATTCAAGTCTGCTGAGATTAAGATTGATCAAAAAGTAATGGAGCAAATATCGCGCTATAATTTAAGTCTAAAGGTTCCATATCTTATTGTAAGTAATGGTCTAACTCATTATTGTTGTTTTATAAATAATTCAACAGCAGAAATATTGTTTTTAAAGGAGATACCGAAATTTGAAGATTTCACATTGCATCGTTAATCTTAATATCATATTATTTGATGATTGATTGAAAAGATTCCACTTATTCTACTGCTTAGTAATTAAGGTACTACTGGCTATAATTAATAATATCATATAATAGTTATTTTTGTAATTATTGAATAATTAATTGTATGTCCGTAAACACTAATAATTCAATATAAATACTTATCTTTGAGGAAAATAGAGATGATGAATATATTTAGCTTTACAGCACATTTTGATAGCGAAGAATCTTGTAGAAATCATTTTAAATCAGAGCGAGATAA
>JAERTF010000102.1 GCA_016845105.1 Bacteroidota bacterium
GCCATAGAAGTAGGTTGAGTCGCCCAAACAGGTTGGATCGGGTGAGTAGGTAAAGAAGATATCGGGTAGTGAGGGTACTATTACTGGTAGTACTACGCTATCCGAGCACATAAAACCGTTTGAGTCGGCTACTACGGTTAGGGTTACGTTGTAGACTTCGCCGCCGGGGGTGGTGTTGCTGGGGTATTGATAGGTGGGGTTTTGTAAGTCTGAGGTACCTACGCCATCGCCGAAGTCCCAGGTCCAGCTTACAAGGTTGTAGCCTGCAGCGCTGGTGCTTAGGTCGGTGAATTGGAGGGAGTCGCAGAGTGCATAATCATAACTGAAGTCAGCAACCGGAGGTTGAGCAATATTTATGGTTTGTACATAAGTTTCATTACATCCATTAATATCCGTTACAGTTAGGGCAGCATCTAGGTTACCCCATGTTGTATAAGTGTGACTTATTGTTTGTCCGGTTCCGGTTTGTCCATCACCAAAGTCCCAATCCCAGCTTACAATGTTTGAATTTGAACTACCTACGAAACCAACTTGTGTATTTACGCATGCATTGGTCATGTTCATTGTAAAAATCACATCTGGCAGATCAAATACCTGTACTTGATTTGTTGCAGAATCCGAACAACCATTATCATCTGTATAATGATATATTACAGTAAAATAACCCGCAATATTGTATTGATGTACAGGATTCATTTCATCTGATGTAGTTCCGTCACCAAAGTCCCAGTGCCAATCTGTTAGGTTTGCAGTACCAGTTGAAGTAAAGCCAACTGATTCCCCGTTACATATTGAATCTCCAGTACTTATAACAAAATCACGATCAACCTTTGGTCGAACTGTAAGGTTGGTTACAATAACACTATCACAACCATAATCAGCTGTATAAAGTGTGTCGTAATAAGTACCAGAAGTATATCGCCATGCTCCCTGAGCAAATATTGAATCATAATAACATACTGTTATATCTGTGGGCATTTCGTAAGTTGGCCTAATTGTTAGTATCATCTCATCAATGGAGTCGCAAGCAATAACATTTGCAGCAATCATTGATAGTGTTACAGGTCCAATTTCAGTAGCACCTGGAACATATGTTGGTTTGGTTGTATTACCGTTAATAAATGTACCAGTACCACTTGTTAACCAATAAAGAGTTACATAATTGGTTGCAAAGGATGAGTCGGTAGAGTTAGCGAAGTCATAAGGAACACCAAAACATGTACTTTCATCACTTCCAGCCTGTGCATAGGCACCTGGTATAACTACCAGCTCCATATAAGACGTATCGTTGGCACAAGGTGCAATGCCATATCCGACCATCATCATTGTAATAGTGTCATTAATAACTGATCCTTCTATGGGATCAGGGAAATATGTGGGTGCCAGTAATGTTGCATCATTAAATGTACCTAATCCATTTGTAAACCACTCTATTGATGAAAAATCATCGGCTGTAGGTGGAATTGCAGATTCTGTAAGATCAAAATAAACATCCTGACAAGTAATCTCATTTGAGCCGGCATCAACCTCACATGCGGCATTTATGATTAGTTGATGGGTTTGCTGCTGAGAACAAACATCAAGTATTACATCGACTGTATCAGGAGTTGTATATGTATGGATGGCATCTATACCAATTGCTTGTGGTGCACCGTCTCCAAATGTCCAGTTATAAGGGGTAAAAGTTACTCGATCAAGGATGGAGGTAAAATCAACATTATAATCCTGACAACTTGGACTTTGCGTCATTGAAAAATCAATGTTTACTTGTTGCACAGTTCGGGTATGTATTGTAGTATCTATACAACCATTAACATTGGTGTATATTGAAAGGATATCTAAATTTCCTTGTGTATTATATGTGTGTGTAACGTCTTGACCGGTTGCTGTTTGACTATCTCCAAACTCCCAGTCCCAATTTACTATATCACTGGTTAGATCGGTTGCGTTGAAATCGATTAATTCACCACGACAACTTGTATCATTGGGAGAAATTGTAAATTCCGACTCGGGCAAAGTATTTACAAGTACCTGATGTACAGTAGTGTCAGTACACACATTTAAGGTAACGTCATAGAGCCCGGGTGCAGTATATGTATGATTTTGATTTTTACCAATGGCTGTGTTGCCATCACCAAAGTCCCATTCCCAATCAGTAAAGGTTATATCATCACCATTCCCAAAGAAAGAACTCGATTCTTTGTAGCAGATAACAGGATTTGTGATACTAAAATCAGTGAAAACTGAATCTACATAAATAGAATCATAAATTGTTGTTGCACAACCATAAATATTAGAAATCGATAAATTAATATAAAATGTTGTATCGCCGTAATCATAGGTGTGATCAATAGTTTGTCCACTTCCTATACTTCCATCACCAAAATCCCAGTCCCAAGTGTTGATAACAACTGAACTTGAAGCATCAAAAGATACTAACTCAGCAACACAACTTGTATCTATTGGAGTGTAAATAAAATTACCATCTGGTACTGAATCAATTGTAAGTATCATTGTAGAAGTATCATCGCTACAAGGTAATTTTCCGTATGCGATTAAAGATAACGGAACCAACCCAAGTTCCCCCGGACCATTGCTATATGTTGGTCGCAGTAATTTAGGATTATCAAAAGTTCCTGTTCCACCGTACCAAAGAACCGAATCAGCACTTATTGTATCGGGTAAAATTGTTGATGTTGAAAAATCAAATGGGTTATCCATACAAATGGTATGGTTTGAACCTGCATTTGCAACGGCTTTGGGATGAACAGTTGCATTTTCGCTTGCTGATTTAGAACATACATCCAAGGTAATGGTATAGGTACCTGGGGTACCATAAACATATGATGTATCGCGTCCGGTACCGGTATTACCATCACCAAAGTCCCATAACCAATCGGTATAAGTTACTATATCTCCTGTTCCAACAAAATTCAATGTGTCTTCAAAACAAACTGTATCCGTGAGTATTGTAAATCCAATAACAGGATCGGCAACCCAAATATCACGATATATTGTATCTGTACAACCCAAATCATCAATGTTCCATAACATAACACTATCAACCAGAGTAACTACATATGTATTCGTAGAGTTTTGACCAAGGTCAGTATTTCCATCTGCAAAATCCCAGCCCCACGATACAATATTTAAACCACTAATATCAGTTCCTTCGAAGCTTGTGAGTGAATTAATACAAACCGTATCGTTTGGAAGAATTGCAATTTGAGGTTGAGGTAATGGATCAAATGACAAGGTCATAGTATTACTATGAGAATCAGAGCATGGTAATATGGGATCAGCAGTAAGTGTTAGTTCAACAAACCCTGCAGCACGGTCAAGGTCGCCTGGGGTATAAACTGCACCAAGTAATGTAGCATCATCAAAACTACCATCACCGGCAGTTGTCCATAGTGATGTAGCACTATTGTTTGTTACACCTAAAAGTGCAATTGAGGTATTTAAACATATATTTTGATTTCCTCCTGCATTGGCAATAGGTAATGGATCGAAATAAACGACCATCGAATCAGTCCTACTATCGGTACATGGAAAAATTGGGTTAGCCTGGAGTACTAATATTACCGAATCATCAATAATATCATTAGGTCCCGGTGTGTATAAAGCATCTATTAAAGATGCATCATTAAAAGTACCATCGCCAACCGATGACCACAAAACTGTATTTGTAAAGGTTGTATCTCCGTATAGGGTTATTGTTCCGTTTACACAAATAGTTGTATCATTTCCAGCATCTGGTACAGGTAGTGGATCGAATGAGAGCATCATTGGATCAAGGCTATCAACAGTACATGGGTTTATACCAGAGGCTGATAATGTTAGTTCAACAAATCCGGCAGCTTTATCTAAAGTACCTGGTGTATAAAGTGCATTTAGTAAGGTTGCATCATCAAATGTACCATCTCCTGCTGTTGTCCATGAACTTACATTACTATTGGCTCTTGTTCCGTAAAGTATGATATTATCGTTAATACATATGGTTGAATCGATACCAGCGTAGGCAACTGGTAATGGATCGAAGGTAAGCAACATTGTATCCGGATTAGGATCGGTACAAGGTAGTATAGCATTAGCAGTTAATATAAGTTCAACCGACCCGGCTGCTAAATCAAGTGGACCAGGGTTATAGATTGTATTTAGTTCAGTATCATTATCAAATATACCATCTCCTTCAGAAGACCAAATACTTGTGTTGCTATTGGTTAATTCCCCAGACATTGTAAGGGTTTGGTTTATACATACCGTGGTATCATTTCCGGCAAAAGCAATAGGTAAGGGATCGAAATAAACAACCATGGAATCGGATCTACTGTCAGTACATGGAAAATTTGGATTCGCCTGTAGTATTAGGATTACGGAATCATCTACAATATCAGTAGGACCTGGTGTATATATTGCATCAATTAAAGAAGCATCGTTAAAAGTACCATCACCAACGGTTGTCCAATTAACAGTACTTGTAAAGGTAGTATCTCCGTATAAGGTTATAGTTCCGTTTACACAGATGGTTGAATCAATACCTGCATCGGGTTGGGGAAGCGGATAGAAGAATATCGTTAAATCATCGAATGTGGAAAGCGTACAGGGTAATTCAGCAAGAGCTTCAAGGTTTAGTTTAACAGATCCGTTAAGGATATCATCTTCACCTGGTGTGTATGTAGCTGATATCAATTGATCATCATCAAAAAAACCATCTCCATCTGTAGTCCACTTTACACCACTTGAATAAGTTGTATCCCCATATAATATTATTGTTGCATTTTCACATATTGTTGAATCAACTCCGGCGATGGAAATAGGTAAAGGTGTAAAAGACACCATCATAGTATCAGTTGCATTATCCGCACATGGTGCAATTGGACTGGCAGTTAACACTAAGTTAACCATTCCGTTAATTAAATCATCCGTTCCGGGAAAATACTCAGCATTAAGCAATGTAGCATCATCGAAAGTACCATCACCTAGTGTTGACCAGGTAATTCCTGATTCTCTTTGAACTGAACCTGAAAGAACAATATTTTGATTCACACAGATTATTTCATCTAATCCTGCATTTGCAGCTGGGAGTAAATCGAAAGATAGAGTAAAATCATTTGTATGAGGTGTAGTACATGGGTTAATTGCATATGCGGTAAGTGAAATAACGACTGAACCATTAGCTAAATCCGTGGGGCCAGGTGTATAGGTAGCACCAATTAATAAGGTGGCATCATCAAAAGAACCATCACCAGCACTTGACCATAAACTAGAGTTACTGTTTGTTCGATCACCACTTAATACCAGTAGTTGATTTTGACAAACAGTTGTATCATCACCAGCAATGGCAGTTGGCAGAGGATCAAAGGTTAATAACATGGTATCCTTTACATCACCAACACAAGGCGCTATGGGTTCTGCCTCCAGTATTAATATAACCGAACCAGCTGCTAAATCACTAGTTCCTGGAGTATAGGAAGAAGTTAATGAGGTAATATCACTAAAAACACCATCACCCGGAGTAGTCCATGTTGTTGAATTACTAAAACTACTATTACCGGCGAGTGAAACACTTTGATTAACACAAATGGTATCGTCCAGGCCTGCACTAACAGTTGGAAGTTCTTGGATTCCTATAAATAGATATGAAGTATCACCACTACCACAGCTATCATTGGTTCCATAAACGAAAATATCACCTGTCGTGGCCAGAGGACCAAAATCTATGGTTATTGCATAGTCAGAAGGATCTGCTTGAACGATGTTAACATCATTACCAGTAAAATCCCAATGGTATTCCTGAGTATTTGGATCCTCAGCAACTGAAATTGGAATCCCTGTGGCACCAGCACAATAATTTTGAGTTGACTGATCAAAAATTAGTGAATCGGGAGCACGTTCTTGTACCATATCCACAGGTGAGCTTGTGGTTGATACATTGTACCACCATGTATTTACAGTTTCAACGTTACCTGAAAAATCGTGACATCCTGACCATGGTGATGGGTTACTTAAACATCCAGCAAAATTTGTACCTCCTCCAATATTTGTATCATCCCAATATACAAGAAGGGGGGGGTCAGTTGGTTCAGGAGCTGGTGCAACCAATTCAATTACAAATCCATTGGGATTTTGCTCAACATCATATGCAGGTAAGTTTGTTAACCCGTTTATGTAACTAACGGTAAAAGTTAAATCAGTACCATTCGGAACTTCAACTCCATTATCATCCAGCCCGTCCCAGGTTAATTCATTCAATCCTGCAACAACCTCCTGAGTCAATGTCCGGGTAGCAAAGGGTGGCATTATAATTTCAATGTCCACATTGCCTGGCTTGTCGACTTGCACATCAAAAACAACATTTCCACTACAATAAGCTACACCAGTAACGGGAGCCGTAATTGTTCCTAAACTATTAGCTGGTGGAAAAATTTCATCATCGGGCTCATTTAAGAAAATATCATACTCTGGAACATAAACACTATAATCTACTGACATCCTATCAACTTCAAAATTGTTGTTATCAGCACAACCATATGAATTACAAAATGTAACCCAGATACCACCACCCATATTATTCAATTCCATTGAGGTAACAATACTATCAGTAGAATAAACATAGAATTTTGCAGAACAATTTCCTGTCTCCCACATTTGCCATGCTTGTGAATACAGCCTTCCAGGTTTAGCAGTATTTGTTATGGTATTTGCAACTGTAATATCTAATAAATCAACTTCAAATGGACCCCTATCGGGATCACCCGATATAATCTCACGTCTATCAAATTCAATGTAATATTTGCCCGGTCCGGGAGGTAAAAACTCAATTGCGTCATAACCACCTACTCCAACTAATTGGTTAGGTCCATTTCTAGCCTCGGTAATATTTTCAATATAACCATCCTCAAGTGCTGATAATGGAAAATCAAACTGACCAAATACGGGTACAGGATTACCTTCCTCCATTATGCGATAAACTATTTTATTTCCTCCACCAGCACCACTTCCATTTAAACCGATATAAACGATCTCGTCATCAAGTACGTTGAAATATAATCGTTCTTTAGAATCACAACCATAAACAGCAAACTGGTATCTATTGCCCCAACCAGATCCATTACATTGACCTAGGAAATCACTACACATATAAAAGTGTGTATTATAACCTCCAACATAAATCTCCTTGGAGCCTTCAGCTTTAGATATATTAGTAATAAGAACCAATCCTAATAATATAAAGAAGCCACGACCACATATTGTCAATATTGATTTCCAGGAGCTTGTTCGAATGTTTTTAAGAGTAAAAAATAGATTCATATTTGCCGCTTTAATTTCTTAATATCATTTTCAAAATCAACTAAACTAACAAGATTAATTAATTAAATCATAATTGTAACTATGATCAAAAAAAAGTAACCCTTTAATAAGACCACATTTTTTCAAAAAAGTTGCTTTTGGGTTATCTTCAAAATAGAAGGTATTGGTTTTGGTTTGAAAGTACTTTTTGCAGATGAAATTAATCATAGCTAATTCATTAATTACGCATACAATAAGCAAAATAATAACCATCGAACAAATTACTTTCGATGGCCATTTTTTTTCAAGATGTAAATGTAAAACTATTTGTGAATATATTAACAAGTATATAATAGGAATAAACTTATTTATATAGAGTCTTAATTAATGGATGAAATATGAGTTTATTATAGTTCAAACGTCGGATAAAAGTTTGATCATATCAAAATAATTCAATGACATCACAACTATATGACCTTTTGCATTGGAAAAGTGATTTCGAAATTACTTCCTGCACCAACAGTACTAGTTACTTTAATATCTCCGTGGTGTATTTGCATTAATTCATAGCAAATCATTAATCCCAGGCCAGTACCCAGCTCATTACGAACGCCTTGCATGCTTTCAGTTTCTGATAGCTTAAATAGTTTATTAATGACAGAACCTGACATACCAACACCATCGTCGACAACATTTATAACTACTTTTGAATTGCTAGTACTAGCAATTATATCAATGTGGCCCCCTTCATGAGTGTATTTGATAGCATTTGAGATAATATTTATTAATACTGTTCGAAGTATGTTTCCATCAGCAACAATAGCTGATTGAATCGAAGAACTATATTTAAGTTGAATATTATTTTTACTTAAATCAATCTTAAAAAAGTCGTAAACAAGTTTAAACAAATCATCCAGTTCTATTTCTTCGGGTTGAAACTTGAATTTTCCTGTTTGAGATCGGGACCAGTCTAGCAAGTTATTTAACAATTTTAGATTCTCCTTTGAGGAACTGTTGATAATCTCAGCATATTGTGCTACCTTATTGTTTTCTTCTCCACTGGCAATATCAATTAATATTTCACTATATCCCAGTATTGAGTTAAAGGGGCTTTTTAAATCATGTGATATAACTGAGAATAATTTATCCTTTGTTTGAACACTGCTAATCAGTTTTCTATTTAATCGACGATATAACACATAACGCCATACAAATACAAACACAACCAGAATCATAAGTAATATAATAATCACCAAATAGAGTTCTTTGGTTTTACGATCTTTTAGTTCCTCATTTAGTTTATCGATATTTTTTTGAATGGTATATCCCTTTTGAAGCTCCTCTAAGGTTTCCATTTTATGGATAAATAAAATTGAGTCATTCTTTTCAATATATTTTGATAAACTCCTAAACGCGCCTTCATAATTATTTAGGATCTGATAAAACTCTGCTTCTACCTTGAAATTATCTAGCAATAGATATCTTAAATTAGGTTGTCTTGAAAGTATTTTAGAATTCTCCAGAGCTTCTTCACCTTTTTTTTGATTCCCCATTTTCGCATATGCGAGAGCTATTCCATTGTAGCAATCAACTAAACCAATAATAATATTTCTTGATAAAAACAGTTCCTTTGCTCTATTGTAGTAATCTATTGATTCCTGAATTTTTCCCTGTTGGGAGAGTACATTTCCTATTCCTTCTAAACATATGGCGGAATATAATATATTTTCTCTGGTGAAGAATTGTGAATATGATTCAGTGTACAATTCATATGCTTTATCGAGATCACCTTTTTGAAGATAAATATCTGCTACTGAGATTATAATCTGATTCTGGCCCAAAGTATCGTTTCGCTCTTCTCTTATTTCCATGGCATCACTAAAACACTTTAATGCCAGATCAAATTTTTGCTCTCTCTGGTATATCGCTCCAAGATTAACATAACCATAAGCAATACCCTTTTTATGTTTTAATCTCTCAAAAATCTCAAGAGATTTATTGGTATACTCCAATGACAGAGAGAGA
Source organism: Bacteroidota bacterium (assembly GCA_016845105.1). Lineage (GTDB taxonomy): Bacteria > Bacteroidota > Bacteroidia > Bacteroidales > F082. Next base: position 9,319 of record JAERTF010000102.1, read on the forward strand.
TTCCAATTTGTTAAAAATACATCAGCCAGATTATTATAGGCATAAGCTAATTGAACACTATCATCTAATATAATACTCATTTCCATAGCCTGATGGAAATACGATAATGCCATTTCAGAATCGTAAAGGTTATAATTATTTAGAACTCCCAGAAAGTTACTTATGCGGATAATCTCACTATCTAATCCATAGTAATCTGCAATTTTCATTGCCTCCATTCCTTTTGTAACTGCTAGATTATAATCAAGCTCCCTTATGGCCCACAGTTCATCTCCCATTTTGGTAACGATGGATCGTGCTTCTTCTTTGGAGTATAATGTATCAATGAACAGATCATTACTGCCTGAAATTGAATTACATAAAAATGCAAACAACATAAAAAAGAATAACGTTTTAGATTTAAGCATTAGATTAATAATTTGTAACTTCAAGTGAATAAAGATATACAAATTACAGAATCAAATATGATTAAATACATAAAAGATAGTTTAACTTGGGTTTCAAGTTTATTGGTATTACAAATCAATTAGCATACTACAAAAATATGAACTTAGTTTTGGGATTATCTGTGATGATCCAAATGGGAGATACCTGGCATGCATAGTAACCGAATCCTCTGTCGAGGATTCTTGGGTTTTTGTTTTTATATCGAATTTCAAACGAGTTAATATCATTTTGATTTTACATCGTATACTAATGGTTTTTGGATCGTAAATCAATTACATTTTATACAAAAAAATGAACTCTGTTTTGGAATTATCTTCGATGATCCCAGGGAGAGTACCTGGCATGCATAGAAACCAAATTCTCTGTTGAGAATTTATGGGTTTTTGTTTTTTATATCGAATTTCAAACGAGTTTGAATTCTCTCTAAAAAACAAAAACCCGCAACTTCCGTTGCGGGTTTCCTTATGCGGAGAGTAAGGGATTCGAACCCTTGGATCCCGCGAAGGATCAATGGTTTTCAAGACCACCGCATTCGACCACTCTGCCAACTCTCCGGGGGCAAAAGTAATATTTTTTGCAAATCCAACGCCAATGGATCTAAAAAAAAATTAAAATACACATTTGGCGCTGTTTATCTGGTAGTTAGAGGATCTAATTTTATGATTTTTTTTGAAAATTGTGTTTAGTTAATTGATTATTTCGCATGAATTATGCTCACAAACAATCAAAAAAACATCAAACTATAATTCAACTATAACCTTAGTAGAATAATAGCTAACTATTGATCAATCAGAATTTATTGAAATGGTGTTTTGTATTACATATAATATGGTGAGACAAGCAATCAGTTAAAACTTTTACCAAAGAAAAAATAGACAAATTAGTGTTCTCATATTTAGTACTTATTGCATATTTTATATAGTTCATTTACATTTTTCTCATTTTGTGAAAACCTACATAAAAGTTCGCGTTTATTTTCAAAGTAAGATCCGCTAATACCCTTTACCTCATCTGACATTGCTAACCAAGTAGGTGTGTCAGCACCTTGTAAAGGTGTTTCATGCCCGCCAAAACCAAGGTTATTACTAAGTTTTGAATTTACATCACCCGGGTGACATGAGTTAACAGATATATTTCGATCCATTAGTTGTTTTGAAAACGCCTTCGAGAGCATACGTTCTGCTTGCTTCGATTGCCGATAGGCAGAATCATTATTATAGCTTCTGTTTTTAAACTCAATATCATTAGTATCAAGTCCACCAGCCCAGTAACTTGCAACATTTACAATCCTTGCATCGTCAACATTAGTCATATGTTTACTCATATATTTCATCATCCACATATAACCAAGTACATTTGTTGCAAATTGCATTTCAATTCCCTCCATCGATTCAACTCTTTGGATAGGGGTAGTGGCTGCATTGTTTACTATTACATTTAATGGCCCTTCCCACTCTTTGGCTAACTTTTGGATTGACATTTTAGAACTTAAGTCTACAACTTTGTAACTAACCGAAGTATTCTTTGTGATTTCAACAATATCCTTAGCTGCATCCACCAAACTTAATTTATTGCGTCCTAATATTACTACGTGGTAATTACTATTTGATGCAATTTTAGTTGCAATTGCTTTACCAATTTTGCCATAGGCCCCTGTTACTATTGCTATTCGTTTATTTGTCATGATCCTGTTTATTGGTTAATTGGTTATTATCGTCGATATGTTTAGCTATACAATTACCAACTAACCAATTACAATTTCTCCCTAAAATTAATAATAAAGATTGTACTTTTGCATCATCTATAATCTAATAAATAAAAAGATAATATGAAACATGCTGAAATACATACCCCAAAGGGTGTAATGAAAGTTGAATTTTATGAAAAAGATGCTCCAAAAACAGTTGATAATTTTATAAGTCTTGCAGAAAAAGGATACTATGATGGTCTTAATTTTCATAGAGTAATTCCTGATTTTGTTATCCAAGGTGGATGCCCAGACGGTACTGGTGCCGGTGGTCCAGGATATTCAATCGACTGTGAACTTGATGGTGACAACCAATATCATGACAGAGGAGTTCTTTCAATGGCTCATGCCGGAAGAAATACAGGTGGATCACAATTTTTCATTTGTCATTCACGTGCAAATACCGCTCACCTTGATCGCAATCACACTTGCTTTGGTAAAGTTACCGATGGTGTTGATATAGTTGACAGTATCCGCCAAGGCGATAAAATTGAGAAAGTTGTTATTGTAGAAGAATAAAAAAAATTGCCGAGTTATCAGGTTGTTGTAGTTATTAGTAGCAAAGACAACCTGATAACACTTACAACACCATCAAAAATCTACTAATCTCCACAAATGACATTTTTGCGTCCTGAATTTCTATATGGGCTTTTCGCCCTTTTTATACCTTTAATTATTCATCTATTTAATTTCAGGAAGCATAAAAAAATGTATTTCAGTGATATATCTAAACTAAAGAATATCACTACACAAACCAGAAAGCAACAGAAACTTAAACACCTAATTGTGTTATTTTTAAGGATGCTTGCTATTATTTTTATTGTATTTGCTCTAGCAGGACCTGAATTAAAAAAAGAATCTGCACAACAACTTTCTAATTCATCAACTATTACAATATATGTTGATAATTCATATAGCATGATGGCAGAGGGAGCGGCTGGACGATTATTTGAAAATGCCAGGCAAGATGCAATGCAAGTTATCGACAACTCACCAGACAATAGTAACTTCATAATTATCAACAATGATAATGCTGGTAAACTTATGAGGTTAATAAGTAAAGAATTCGCTAAATCGGAATTGGAGAAATTAGAAATTTCAACCGAGTCAAAAAAACTATCTGATATTTTAATAATCAGAAACAAGATCCTGAATAACAACAATATAACAAGCAGTAATACATATTTGTTTTCTGACTTTCAGTCAAACTCAACGGATATATCAAACCTTGAAATCGACAGTACAAGCAATTACTATTTTATACCATTAAAACATATACAAAATAAAAATATTTATATCGACAGCTGTTATATAAATAGCAGTGATTTAATGCGAGGCAGCTCGATAAAACTGAATGTTTGGGTCAAAAATGATTCCGAATCGGACTATGAAAAGGTACCACTTAAGTTATTGGTTAATAACAAACAGAAAGCAGTTGCAGGCATTGATATTCCGGCCGGTACCACTAAACTAGTAGAATTAAATTTCACAACTGCATCATCAGGTTGGCATTCTGGCCTTGTGGAGATTGAAGATTACCCAATTACATTTGATGATAAAATGTTTTTTACTTTTAATATCGTACCTCATATTGAAATACTAAAAATTGATGGTATAGTATATAATAACGATAACAACGATTATTTGAGTAATTTTTATAATTCGGATGAAGTTTTTAACATAACTAGTATAAACTATCGCACAGTTGATTACAGTGAACTAGGGAAATATGATTTGATAATCCTTAATGAGCTACCCGATATTTCCTCTGGTGCATTAGTTCAGTTTAAGCAATATCTTGTTGATGGAGGTAATATACTATTTGTACCACCATTACCTGAATTTTCTGATTATTTGTCTGATTTTTTAAGTGAAATGAATGCCGGTTTAAAAACTGGAATAGATACTACAGCTACCCGTGTCACAAGTTTAAAGCTATCGGATAAACTTTTTTACGAATCAATCAAAAATATTCCCCAAAATGCTGAATTACCAAATATTAAACAACACTATATATATAGTTTTCCAACCAAATCCAGAGTTGAGACTCTTGTTAGTTTGCTAAATGGCAACGATTTTCTTTCGGTAAAAAAAGTTGGGTCTGGACAATTATATTTACTATCTGTTGGACTTAATAATCAATTTGGAGACTTCACATCACAACTTCTATTCTCACCTATAATGCATGGTATTGCATCGAAACGAGGAATGAGTAACAAACTGTACTTTACCCTTGGCGAAGACTATAAATTCAATATTTCAACTGGTAAAATTCCTACTTCTGAAACTCCAATATCATTGGTTTCTATCAAGACGGGCCAAACTGCTATACCTCTGCAGGAAATTAAGAAAGGTGATCTAAAAATATCATTGGATAATCTTGTTCTTGACAATGGATATTATCGTGTTATGTCAGGTGATTCATTAATTAGTTTATTGGCTTTTAACTATAATCGTAACGAGTCGGAAATGAGTTTCTATTCTGCTGAAAAATTAAACGAATTGTGTAAAGATGCTAATATACTAACTGCAAAAATATTGGATGTATCCAACCCAGATTATAAAGAAATTATCAACGCCTTACAAAAAGAGAGTGATTTTTGGAAGCTATTTATTATTTTCGCACTTTCGGTAATACTAATTGAAGTGTTGGTATTGAGATTCTGGAAATAAGGAACATTTGGTTAGTAATTAAATGGTGAATTTTAAAAGGTTAAAACAATAAATGAGTGAGATAGAGGATACCAATGATCAGGTTAATGAAGATCAACTAAATCAGGAAGAAGGGCATAAAACCACACATTTAAGCGGAATGTATCAAAATTGGTTTTTGGATTATGCTTCTTACGTAATACTGGAACGTGCAGTACCTGAAGTTGATGATGGATTAAAACCTGTTCAACGTAGAATCCTCCATGCAATGAACCGTCTCGACGATGGAAGATTTAATAAAGTGGCAAATATAATTGGTCATACAATGCAATTCCACCCCCATGGAGATGCATCTATTGGCGACGCACTAGTCCAACTAGGGCAAAAGGATCTGTTAATCGACATGCAGGGAAACTGGGGTAATACCCTAACTGGTGATCGTGCTGCAGCACCACGTTATATTGAAGCACGATTATCAAAATTTGCCAAAGATGTGGTTTTCAACCCAAAAACTACCGTTTGGAAATCTTCATATGATGGCCGTAATAAGGAGCCAGTTACATTGCCTGTTAAATTTCCATTGCTACTAGCACAAGGAGTTGAAGGAATTGCAGTTGGTTTAGCATCAAAACTACTTCCGCATAACTTCATCGAACTTATAGATGCCTCAATATTATATTTACAAGAAAAAGATTTTGAATTGCTTCCAGACTTTATCACAGGAGGGATGGCTGACTTTTCAAAATACAATAACGGCCTTCGTGGTGGGAAAGTTAGAGTAAGAGCAAAGATATCTCAGACCGACAAAAAAACCCTAATTATCAACGAGATACCATTTTCTACAACTACATCATCACTTATTGACTCCATTGTTTCTGCCAATGATAAAGGTAAAATTAAGATAAAGAAAATTGACGATAATACTGCCGAAAATGTTGAAATAGCAATTCATTTGGCAACCAATGTTTCACCCGATCAAACCATCGATGCTCTATATGCATTTACTAACTGTGAAGTAAGTATTTCGCCAAATTCATGCATAATAGTTGATCAAAAACCTCATTTCATATCCGTAAAAGATATATTAAAACAAAATACTGATCATACGGTATTCTTGCTCAAATCTGAACTCGAAATCAGGCTTAAGGAACTTGAAGATCAATGGCATAATTCTTCACTTGAAAAAATATTCATTGAAAACAGAATTTACCTTAAAATAGAAGAATGCGAAACATGGGAATGTGTAATTGAAACAATAGATAAGGGATTAGATCCTTTTAAGAAGGTACTTAAACGTGATGTTACTGAGGATGACATTGTACGACTTACTGAAATTAAAATTAAACGCATTTCAAAATACAATGCATTTAAGGCCAATGACCAGATTATAGCAATTGAAGATGAAATAAATGAAGTAAAAAATCATTTGGCACATCTTATTGATTTTGCGATTAACTACTTTAGGCAAATAAAAAAGAAACACGGAAAAGGAAGAGAAAGAAAAACAGAAATCAGGAATTTTGATACTATAAATGCATCAAACGTAGCTGTTGCTAATTCAAAACTTTACATTGACCGGGAGGAAGGGTTTTTCGGCACATCCCTCAAAAAAAATGAATATATTACTGAGTGTTCTGATATTGATGATATTATAGTATTCAAATCAAACGGAACCATGGTTGTAAATAAGGTGGCTCCAAAAGTTTTTGTTGGCAAGGGTGTTATACATATTGATGTATTTAAACGAAATGATGACCGTACCATTTACAATATGATTTATCAGAATGGAAAACGTGGAAATTATTATGTAAAACGATTCGCTGTTGTTGGTGTAACCCGAGAAAAGGAATATGACCTAACCATAGGAACAGAAGATTCAAATGTTATTTATTTTACTGCAAACCCAAATGGAGAGGCTGAGGTAATAAAAATAAATCTTAGAGCAAAAAAGAAATTGAAAAAACTTAGTTTCGATTTCGATTTTAGTGAGTTGGCAATCAAGGGAAGAAGTTCCAGAGGTAATATTATTAGTAAGCATGCCATCAAAAATATTGTACAACGCGAAGAAGGAGTTTCAACACTGGGTGCAAGAAATATATGGTACGATGATACCGTAAGAAGGTTAAATACAGATGAGAGAGGACTTTATATAGGTGCCTTTAAAGGAGATGATAAAATACTAACTATTATGAGTTCGGGAGAATTCAAATTAACCGGTTACGATTTATCAACACACTTTGAAGATAATATGGTGGAAGTTACCATGTTCGACTCTGACAGTATTATTACTGCCATTTATTATGATGGAGAGTTGAAAAAATATTACGTTAAACGATTCCAAATTGCTGAAAACACTCCCATAAATAAGCTTATCAATTTTATTGGTGATGAAAAAGGATCCAAGTTGAAAATTTACTCATTGGACTTCCTACCGAGACTTCAATTTGAAATAAAGAAAAAAGGAAATAGCCAAACTGAAGTTGAAGTAATTCCATTAGCTGATTTTATAGCAGTAAAAAGCTATAAAGCAAAAGGAAAAAGACTGTCGACTCATGATCTACGCAAATTAAAACTAATTGAACCCCTCCCCTACACACCACCTGAAAAAGAGGAAGAAGAAGTTATTGAGGAGTTGGGTATATCAGAAGAAGAAAATATTGTAATTGAAGATGTTACAATAACTGAACCTGAATCGCAAAAAGACGAAAAGGTAGCTAAAAAACCAACTATCATCGATAAAAATAAAAAGGAAGAAGATAGCTCAGTTGAAGAAAAGAAAAATGATCCTCCACAGTTAGAACTTGATTTTTAATATCCTGACCTTATTCTTTACTTAAATATCCAACAATCTTACTGTAACAACCTTATTTATAATTAATAAAAATTATATACTTTTGCCGCCCAATCTTTTTTTGGTGATTGGTGATTGGTGATTGG
>JAERTF010000103.1 GCA_016845105.1 Bacteroidota bacterium
AACAGCAGTACCTACTTCATGTTTATAAATTCTGTACGACCTTAAAGTCTCATCTTTAACCTGATAATAAACAGTTTTATTATCATTTGCCCATACCATATTTCCGGTAGTGTTGGATATAACCTCATCGTAACTACTACCATTCAATATATTTTTAAAATATATATTGTATTTACGTCTACTTACTGTATCAATACTATAAGCCAATATTTGATTGTTAATACTAAACTCCCAACCACCTAACTGGAAATAAGCATGACCTTTGGCCATGATATTACCATCAAGAAAAATCTCTTCTTTGCCACTACCTTCAAGATTTTTTCTACAATAAATAGGATATTCAAGCCCTTCTTCAAACTTCACATAATATGAATATCCATTATAGCTATATGGCACAGATTCATCAGTTTGTTTTATCCTACCAACAATCTCCTTATATATCTCACCTTGCAGAGCTTCGGTGTTTCTCATCACTTCTTCTGTGTAGCTATTTTCAGCATTTAAATAGTCAATTACTTCGGGATCCTCACGCTCATTAAGCCAGTAATAATTATCGATACGGGAATGACCATGCATTACCAGTTCCTTAGCTATTTTTTTAGCCGTAGGTTGTTTCATAGTATAGTTGTTAGTTTGCTTACAGGACAATAGCACTGAAAAAACAAAGAGAAGAAAGATGGGTAAATATAACTTATACATCCTATTTTTAATTAAGTGTATATTAAAAATAAAGGCTTAAACCAAAACTTGGCATAAACGGCAATTGATAAACCACTTTATTGGTAACCAAATCAACATAAAATATATTCTTGCGATCGTATACGTTAGTCACACTTAGGTCAATAACCATTTTAGTGTTTTCACTAAAAAATATATTGCGTTTTATATCTAAATCCAAACGATGATACAGAGGTAACCTTCCTTTGAATAAGTCACCATAAATTATACCCAATTGACCATTTTCAGTCGTGTAATTTGTATTAACTCCACCAGGAAATGATAAGTATTCGTAAAACCCTTGAACCTGAGTAAATGGGAAACCACTACCTAAATTCCAACGGGCACCAAATTCCCATTCACGTTTTTTACCTGTTATATATGAAAACACAAGGTTAACATTATGACGACGATCAAAATGCGGTGTGTATTCAATCATTTCACCATTAACAGCTTCATATTCACGATTAACAAATCCCAGCGAATATACCAACCATAAGTAAGCCTTTTTATAGTCATATTTAAATACCACATCAACTCCATAGGCCTCACCTTTTTCAAGTATAAAATCTTTGGTTTCAACATCAGATGCTCCAGGAGGTGCACTTTCTTCAGAGTAAATCTTAAAACGATTAATATTCGTTAGCTGTGGAAACAACTTGTAATAGCCTTCAATGTTCATTGTAATTGAGTTACTCACATCAAATTCAGAGCCAAGTACAAGGTGATTTGATTTTTGAATTTTACTATTTACATCTTTGGCATCAAAGGAGGCTGGTAAATTCTCAGGACCTGAAAGGAATCCATAAAACAAATTAACAACATCTCTATCTGAGGACGCTGCAATAAGGTTTTGAGTATACATTCCTCCTGCCAGTTTCAATCGAAATCTATCTGTTGCATTATATTTAATTGCAAATCTAGGTTCGGGTGATATCTCTGATAAAGATGCATACACTTGGATTCTCAGACCAGGTTCAACAATAAACTTTCCAAACACAGCTTTGTATTTAGCATATAAACCAAGCTGAGTAGTATTTTCAATCTGTTCAATCTCGGTATTTAAGAAGTTTGTAAACTTATATTCAGTCCTATATCCTTCAAGCTCAAATCCAAATTTCAATTCATCCTTACCAAGAAAATATGTAAAATTAAACCCGGCGTTAAACCCACCTATAAAGCTACTTCGTTTATTAAGTGTGCTGGAATTAATATTAGAATTATACTGCGAATAGGCAACTATACCATCAATTAGCACCGGAGATTTACCAGGAATTATAACAAAGTTTGCTCCCCCTCCCGATGATTTCCATCCAAAGTCAGATATGGCTTTATAATCCTTAACATTATCGTTGTAATTAAATCCAAAAAAGCTCACCTTACTACCGTTGGCAGCATTTAGGGATATCTTACCATAGAAGTCGGCAAAGTTAAATGGTAACCCATCTTCATCAATATAATTGTAAAATATCTTTGAGCTTTCGGCTAAATATGAATTTTTAAATGATAGTACAAAGGAGGCACTACCTTTATCTGGAGCTTTTTGCTTTACAATAGGCCCCTCCAAAACTGCTCTTGCACCAAAAGTAGAAGCTCCAACAACACCTGAGAACCTCTTTTTATTCCCGTCTTTCGTGGTGATATCCATAACCGATGAAAGACGTCCGCCATACTCAGCATTAAATGCTCCTGTGTATACATCAGCACTTCTAATGATATCTGTTTCAAACACCGAAAAAAGCCCTATGGAATGAAATGGATTATATATGGTCATACCATCAAGCATCACCTTATTTTGTATTGGTGATCCACCACGTATATAAAATTGTCCTCCCTGATCTCCTGTAAATACAACTCCTGGAATTACTTGTAGATATTGTGCAAAATCTGCCTGTCCACCAACCGAGGGTATTTGCTTAATCTGTTTTGGGGTGATTCTTACAACTGAAGTTTTCGTTTCTGTTCTGGCAGCAGCTCTCTCAGCACTTATGGTAATTGTTTCAAGTTTTACTGATGACTTACTAAGGAAAAAGTTTTTAGTAATAATGGTGCCTGGTACTATGCTTACCTTTTCGGTAACAGTATCATAACCCAGGTAAGTAATACTTAATGTATAATCGCCCGGATCTATTTTTGAAATAATAAAATATCCATTTACATCTGATGATGCCCCAAATGTAGTTCCTTCAAGAGAGGCGTTACAAAACATAGCGGGTTCTCCGGTAGCCTCTTCATAGATAAAACCTCTAATAATCCCCTGTTGAGCAACAACATAGCTTTGACTGAATATTATTGCAACAAAAGTAACAACAGCAATAAAGTATCTATTTTTCATATAATTGATTTCTATTGTTTTGAAACGTGCAAAGTAATTAAAAAGTGTGTTACGATTGAATTATTTAGTATATATTTTGATCCTGTATATGTGACCTAAATCAGACAACACGAATTGTGCTTCTTTTATAAATATAATTAAACCCGTATTAATATTAAAGTCAACAAAAAAGCCCTGTTTTAAGAGAGAAACAAGGCTTTGGTATTATAGTTGAGAGGGTAATATCCTTTATTACTAGTATCTTATTATTGAATAACTCGATACAGCTGCTTCAACTACCAGGTATATTTTGTTTTCAGCCTCATCGAAGTTTTCGGTTCTATAATGTCCATGGTCGATTTTTTCAAAACCAGAAATGTTTTTCCCTGAAAGAACCGATGTGATGTTTAGATCACAACCCGAACCTTCTGGCACTTTAACTTTAATAGCAGATGCACCGGCCTCAATATTAACTTTGGTTTCGGGGTGATTATCACCTAGTTTAACTCTTATGGAAGCCGCACCACCTTCAATACATAGGTCGCTTACTTTGATTCCGGAAAGATCCATATCAACATCTGCAGCCCCTATCTCATATCCCAAATCCCATACAGGATAAGGATTAAGTGACATCTCAACTCTATTTTTTGCATGTGTTTTCAATACCACTTCATCTTCAAAGTAAATATCAACATCAACCGAGTTTTCGTTTTGTGTAATGGCATATTTATAATCCAACATCGAACCCTTTTTCTCAAAATTAACAAGATCATAGGAAGCATCCATAAGGACAAATTTGCTTGCTGCTACTTCCATATCAAGTCTGGCTATATTTACGGTATCATCAAATGGTATTGAAAATTCCTGATCGATCTCCCGATAGTTATCATGATGATATGTAATGCTATAATCTCTATCATGCCAATGTACTGTTCGATTCATCATGTAAGTAACCGATCCTGCAAGTATAAGGAATACAAGTATTACTTTTATTATATCCTTAACAGGCAGCACAGAAACTCCCCAAAGAATAAGAACTACTGGCCATAAGCGCCATAAATTATACCAGTCAAAGTCTATTACGTCTAAATTTTCAAGTGTAAATAGGATTCCGATTAAAATCAGAATCATGCCCCAAAATATGTTTCTAAATTTCATTGGTCTGTTTTTTAGTAGGTTTAAATATATCTGGTTTAATCAGAAGTACGCCAACAACTACCAGTAGAAGTGGCCACAAGTCAGTAATATTGTACCAAGGAAGTAAACGGTCACCTAAAAACAACAATCCTGCGAAAATTAGTATAATCCCAGCAATAAGTCCTGTATTCGAGGTCTTGGAATTTCTAGATCGAATAATTTCATCCGCAATTGGTGTTTCACTTTGTGAAGTTGTACTATCGCCATCAGGTTCTTCAGATTTACTATAATTACTGTTAAAGCTATCCATTAACTTGTCTTGTTCAGGAATAATAATCCACATAACAATGTAAATTAGAACACCTCCGCCTCCAAAAAGCGCAAGTAATACAAAAATTACCCTTGCCAGTACAACATCTATATTAAAATAATCAGCTAATCCTCCGGCTACACCACCAATAACCTTATCGTTTGTTGATCGGTATAGTCTTTCTTGAGTTTCCATATCTATTTTTTTTAATTATTGGTTTTAATTTTCAGCAAATATATTGTGTAACACATGATCGGGAAATAACATTTCGGTGAGTGGGGGTGTTTATTCGGTAGGAGGAGAATGAAAATACATCCAAAATTAGCTCATTAGCCTTAACTCCAATATTTAAACGACAATGCATTTAAATATAAGCTAGTAGAGACAATATTGCAAACCTTCAATATATAGGCCTATTTCATTAGGATAAAATTATAGGTAATTGTGCCACGCTGTAATTCTGCGGCTGTATTATCCTTGGCAAAAGTTGAATTGTATGCAGCATCAACAGCAATCTTTCTTAGGTTTTGATCAAGGACATTTGTTCCTTTGGCACTTACCTGAGCTTTTTTAACAACACCATCCTGATCAACCCAAATACTTACAATAACAGTTCCCTGTTCCTTAAACTTAGCCGTAGGCTGCTCCAGGTGCAAAGATCCTCTACCTCCCAAATAAAATGAAATACCATCTCCAGAACCACCTTTACCATCATACTTTTCACTATCCTTATAACCATGTGGTTTGCCCTGATCACCAGCTCCTTCGGTAATTCCCTGATTTGTTCCTTGTCCATCTGAGGTACTTCCCGTATAAAGTGCTCGTTTATTAACTACAGGCTTAGGTTCCTCTATTACAACCTCTTCAATGGGCTCACCTTGTACAAACACTGAATCAACAATTTCTTCGGTGGGGGTTTCTTCAACTACCTCCTCTTTTAGGGGTTCTTTTTCTTCTTCTTTGATATCTTCTTCTATTTCTTTTTCAGGCTCCTTCTCAACAATTTCTTCTTCTATAACAGGTGCATCTTCTACATCCTGAGTTATAATCTCATCTTCAACAACCTCAGGCTCGGGTTCTGGTTCTGGTTCCGGTATTGGTGGTATAATCTTCTCATGAACAGGCACAGGTTCAGCCTTTGGTGGCGGAACATCACTTTGAATATTTCCTGATCCCTGATCATCATATCCAAGGTTTACCTCAACGCCTTCTTCTCCTGGCAATGGTAAAGGAGTACGTAAAGCAACCAGTAATAAAAAGACAAGCAATATCAAATGTACTACTGCTGTTCCAATTATTCCTCTTCTTCTGTCTTTATCAATCTTCATACGGATATAAAATCAATTACTATGCCAGCTTACCTCTTTGGTTTTGTTGCCAGGATAACCTTATGTTCAGTATTGTTTTTATTATTTATTTCATTTACAGCATCTATAACTACAACAATATCTTGCACTGGAGCAGTTTTATCCGATCGTAATACTATTGAAGCTGCAGTTTCATTCCTTACTAGTCCGTAAAGTATATTCTCAAGGTTAGCTGGTTCAACTTTTCTGTCTTCAACATAAATATTACGAGCTTTATTAATATAAACGGTAACCGTCTGCTTGGACATTGTTTTACTGTTACTATTAGGTAATAGCAGCTTAATAGCATTTGGTGCAACTAATGTTGATGTGAGCATAAAAAAAATCAGTAACAAAAACACCATATCCGACATGGATGACATACTGAAACTAGTATCACGTTTATTTCGCATTTGTATGGCCATATCTATTGCTATTTTGCAGGTTCGTGAAGCATATCCATAAACTCGGTTGCATTTATCTCTAACTTATAAACTACAGATTGAATTCGAGACACAATAATATTATAAAAAATGTATGCTGTAATTCCAACAATCAACCCTCCTACAGTTGTTATCATAGCCTGGTATATTCCCCTTGATAATAATTCGATATTAATATTATTACCAGCCATTGACATATCGTAAAACGCTCTAATCATACCTATAACTGTTCCCAAAAATCCTAGCATTGGAGCTGCACCGGCAATTGTTGCCAATCCGGCCACATTTTTTTCAAGTCGCGAGACCTCTAGCTTTCCGGTATTCTCGATTGCAGCATTAATATCTCCTAGTGGCCTGCCAATCCTTGATAATCCCTTACTAATCATCCTTCCTATTGGTGAGTTATTTGTTAAACACAGAGCCTGAGCCGACTCTAATTTACCTTCATGAATATATGTTCTGATATTATTCATAAAACCCTTATCCTCTTTTTTTGCCCTGCCAATCACAAAAAATCTTTCAATAAAAATATACACTGCAACTATTGAAAGTATGCCTATTATTCCCATTATCCAACCACCTTTCATAACAAGATCTATGATTGGAAGAGTTATTTCCTCTTCGGGATTCGTTCCAGTAATCAAATTTGCAGCTTCCTGAATTTGTAATATTATTCCTGTTGTCATTAGCTATTTTCTAATAATTATTATGTGTGGTAAATTTACATTGATATATGATAATTGCCTTTTCCTAAATTCTATCTTTTAAACATATATGTG
>JAERTF010000104.1 GCA_016845105.1 Bacteroidota bacterium
TAATAGTTTTAGTTGGATTTTTAATTTATGGTTGGTTTAAAGGATCATACAATAGTATGGTAACATTAAGCGAATCAGTGGATAAGCAATGGGCCGATGTGGAAAACGTTTATCAACGAAGAGCCGACCTAATACCTAATCTGGTTGCAACAGTTAAAGGTTATGCTTCGCATGAAAAAGAAACTCTTGAAGGTGTGATTAATGCAAGAGCAAAAGCCACCAGCACAACCATTAATGCTGGAAATATAACGCCAGATAAAATCGCAGCTTTTCAACAAGCCCAAGATGGATTAAGTAGCGCATTATCAAAACTGATGGTTGTTGTTGAGCGTTATCCAGACCTGAAAGCAAATCAGAATTTCCTTGAGTTACAAGCACAACTTGAAGGAACTGAGAATCGGATCACTGTTGAACGACGAAAATTTAACGAATCATCTCGAGCATACAATACGTATATAAAACTCTTTCCTAAAAATATGCTGGCCAATATGTTCGGTTTTACAGAGAAACCATATTTTAAGGCTCAGGAAGGCGCTGATACCGCTCCCAAAGTTGAATTCTAGTTCAACTTTTTCTAGAATTTGAAAATAGTTATGGACAAACTTGACTGCAATAACTATTAAATTAAGGTAAGATATAACTAATACCAAAACCAGATGACGACAAGAGCTAAAGATTTTTTTACAAAAGAGCAAAAATCAGAAATAAAAAAAGCCATTCTAAATGCTGAACTTGACACCTCTGGTGAGATTAGAGTTCATATTGAAAACGAATGTAATGGCAATGCACTTGATAGAGCTTCTTTTCTTTTTGGGAAACTAAAAATGGATACCACAGAACTTCATAATGGTGTATTGTTTTATCTGGCAATAAAAAGTAAGAAATTTGCCATAATTGGTGACTCAGGTATCAATAAACAAGTACCTGAAAATTTTTGGGAAGAAATTAAAACTGATATGGCTGAGAACTTTAAACAAGGGCAGTTTACAGAAGGACTTGCCATTGGTATTTCAAAAGCAGGTGTACGTTTGAAAAAACACTTCCCACATCATATTGATGATATCAACGAGTTATCTGACGAAATATCATTTGGAGAATAAACAAAAAAGTAAACTGAAATGAGTAAACGAGATATCAAGGTTTCGTCATTTATATTGTTATTCCTTTTGTTAGTGTTAACTAAAGGAGTTGAGGCACAAACTATCCCAACAAGGCCTGTTCCACCACGACTTGTAAACGATTTTACCAATACTCTTACATCCAAAGAAACCAGAGCCCTGGAAAAAAAACTTGTGCGATTTAATGATACAACTTCCAATCAAATTACTGTTGTTATGGTTAATTCACTGGATGGTTATTCAGCTGCAGAGTTTGCCATAGAAATTGGACTGAATTGGAAAGTTGGTCAGAAAAAGTTTGATAATGGAATTGTAGTATTAGTTGTCCCTAAAACCTCATCAACAAAAGGTCAGGCATTTATTGCTGTTGGATATGGATTAGAACCAGCTATACCGGATGCAATTGCCAAAAGAATTGTGAATAATGAAATGATTCCATCTTTCAGACAAAAAGACTACTATGGTGGTTTAAACAAGGCCACCACCATACTTATGAAACTTGCTTCAGGCGAAATCTCAGCAGATGGATATCAAAAACAAAGCGGAAGTAATGGGTTGGTTGCATTACTCCCATTTATCATCATCATTATAATCATTATAATTATCAGAAGCAGTAATTCTAGAACACAAGGAATTAGTTCAAGTGGCTCTGGTTCACTTTGGACTGCATTGATGCTTGGAAGCATGCTTGGAGGTGGTAGGTCAAACTCCGGGAGTTGGGGCAACTTCACAGGGGGTGGATCAGGCTTTGGTGGAGGCGGTGGATTTGGTGGCTTCGGTGGTGGCAGCTTTGGCGGTGGTGGAGCTGGTGGCAGCTGGTAGTACGTTATTGATCTTCTTTTTGGTGATTATGTCTATCAACAATAGCTTTATTACTATCCCCAACTAAACGTATCGACTATCCTCACCCTTTTTTCTTACTTTTGCAATCCAAATAATATACACGTGGAAATTATAGACAAATTAGAAGTTGTTAAAAATCGTTGGGAGGAAATATCTGAACAAATGAATGATCCGGAAGTAATGACGGACATGAAAAGATATGTAAAACTGAACAAGGATTATAAAGAACTTGAACCCCTTGTAACTGCTTACAAAGATTATAAAAACATCATTTCCAATATTGACGGCACCAAAGAAGTAATTGACACAGAGGAAGATGCTGATTTCAGGGAGATGGCAAAGGAAGAGTTAGATCAATTAGTACCCGAAAAGGAAGCTCTTGAAGAAAAAATTAGGATGCTGTTAATTCCGAAGGATCCACAAGATACAAAGAATGCCGTAATGGAGGTAAGAGCAGGAACTGGTGGTGATGAAGCTAGTATTTTTGCCGGCGACTTATTCAGAATGTATCAGAAATTTTGTGAAAGCAAAAAATGGAAAATTTCAATAACCCGAATAAACGAAGGTACAGCCGGAGGATACAAAGAGATAGTTTTTAGTATTACGGGTAATGGAGCTTACGGAATCCTTAAATTTGAATCGGGTGTACACAGGGTTCAGCGAGTCCCAAAAACTGAAACACAAGGTAGAGTTCACACCTCAGCAGCCTCTGTTGTTGTGCTACCCGAAGCCGAAGAATTTGATATTGATCTTAACGAGAAGGATGTTCGAAGGGACACTTATTGCTCATCAGGCCCAGGAGGTCAGTCTGTAAATACTACCTATTCTGCCATAAGGCTTACCCATATTCCAACAGGAATTGTAGTTACCTGCCAAGATGAAAAATCGCAGCTAAAAAATCATGCTAAAGCCATGAAGGAGCTTAGAAACAGGCTTTATGATTTGGAGTATACAAAGCATCTCGAAGAAATGTCAGGAAAACGAAAAACCATGGTTTCAACCGGAGATCGTTCTGCTAAAATCAGAACCTATAACTGGCCCCAGGGAAGAGTAACTGACCATCGAATTAATTTAACATTGTATAACCTTCCTGCAATTATTGATGGAGATATCCAGGATATAATGGAAAAACTTCAAATGGCTGAAAACGCAGAAAAACTTAAGGAAGATATGTAGTAATTATTTTGAATTCAGATTTTAATACAACCATTCAATTCACAATATACCAACTTCAACTTTATTATCTATGAACCGTAAAGAACTGTTTAATATCATCAAAAAAAAGAAATCATTCCTTTGTGTTGGACTTGATACTGACATCAATAAAATACCAAAACATTTACTTACCTATGATGATCCAATATTTGAATTTAACAAACAAATCATTGACTCAACACATGAATTTACCGTTGCCTATAAACCAAACCTTGCATTTTATGAATCCCAAGGTTCAAAGGGATGGGATAGTTTGGAAAAAACAGTAAACTATATCAGATCAATAACTTCAGAGATATTTATCATAGCAGATGCAAAACGTGGCGACATAGGTAATACCTCTGCATTATATGCACGTACTTTTTTTGAGACATATGATTTTGATGCAGTAACTCTTGCTCCATATATGGGATTAGACACGGTATCTCCATTTCTGAATTATGAAAACAAATGGTCAATAATTCTTGCACTTACATCCAATAAAAGTGCAGCTGATTTTCAGTACATTAAAGACAAAAAAGATATTAATCTATATGAAACCGTGCTGAATACAGCACAAACGTGGGGATCTACCAGTCAGATTATGTTTGTTGTTGGAGCAACAAAAGCAGAGGCATTAACAGATATTCGAAAGATTGCTCCCAATAGTTTTTTATTGGTACCTGGAGTTGGGGCACAGGGAGGAAGCCTTGAAGAAGTAGCGAAACATGGATTGAATGATCATTGCGGTTTACTGGTAAATTCATCACGAGGAATTATCTATGCATCAAATAATATAGACTTTGGAAAGGTTGCCGGAGAAAAAGCAAAAGAATTACAGGTTGAAATGGAAGTTTATTTAGGTGATAAAGGACTTCTTTAATAGCCAAATTTGGCACAAATAGTAGATTCTGTATTCTGAAGAAACATGCTATTTATTATACTAAAACCATAGTTGTCAATAAAAAAAACCTTCCAACGTATTAAATATTGGAAGGTTTTTTTTTAGAGATTTACTAACTATAATCCTTCTATAACAGTAGTCCAGTTATGCTTATCTTCAATTTCACCTTCTTGAATAGCCCTTAGGGTGATATAAAGTTTAGTAGAATATGGACCAGCAATTTCGCCATAGCTATATGTAATATCTTTTACTCTGTCATATACTTTCGAAATAGGACTTATTATGGCAGCAGTACCACAAGCTCCGGCTTCTTCAAAAGTTTCAAGCTCCTCAATGGGAACTCTACGTCGCTCAACTTTCAAGCCAATATCTTCAGCAATTTGTTCCAGACTCATATTTGTTATTGATGGTAATATACTATCCGACTGAGGTGTTATATATCTTCCATCCTTGATTCCAAAAAAGTTAGCTGGCCCTGCCTCGTCAATATATTTCTTATCAATTGCATCTAAAAATAACACAGAAGCAAATCCATCTTTATGAGCACGATGTGCCGGCAACATACTTGCAGCATAATTACCTCCAACTTTAATACTACCGGTACCCAGTGGGGCAGCACGATCGTAGTCGCGAACTACTTCAAGAGGAACTGGTTTAAATCCTTCTTTAAAGTATGGTCCCACAGGAGTTACAAATACCATAAACATATATTCATCAGCGGGTTTTACACCAACTTGAGGACCACTACCAAATAACAATGGCCTTAGATATAAAGTAGCTCCCGTTCCATAAGGAGGAATATATTTTGCATTTAATTCAACTGCTTTAAAAATTGCATCTTTAAATACCTTTTCAGGCACTTTGGCCATCATTATTCCTTCGGCCGAACGAGCCATTCTTTTTACATTTTCTTCCCATCTAAAAAGACGCACTTTTCCATCTTTTCCACGGTATGCTTTTAAGCCTTCAAAAGCTTCCTGACCATAATGCAAAGCAGTAGCTGCCATGTGAATGTTTATGGTTTCAGATGATGTAATTTCAAGTTCTCCCCAGCTACCATTTCTATAATAACAACGCACGTTATAATCAGTTTTATGATATCCGAAAGGTAGGTTGCCCCAATCTATATTCATTGATTTATCCATTATAATTGTTTTATTATTAAAAACGCTAATTTACGGATATATTAGAATATAACACCCTTTGAATTGATTATATGTGTAGTTTATAAACGGTAAAAATTAGATAACAGGTTAAATTAAACTATTCTAATATGATCGGTCTGGATTCAACTATTCTGCCCATATCAGATATGATATTGACAAAATACGTACCCCTAGCAAGTGAACTTAGGTTTGTAACTATTTTTGTGCAATCGCTTTTCAAAATAAATTTGCGATGAATAGTCCCGCCAACATCAATTACAACCATATTAAACACGGTATTGGAATTATCAAATTCATACTCGATCACAACCTCATCCTTGGCAGGAACAGGATATATTAATAATGATATTTTCTCACTTATTATTTCCTCTCCAGAAATAACTACTTGAATAGTTTCTGTGGTTGTATCTGCTTTACAACCGGAGTATGCTATTAAACTAACCTCATAACTTCCCGACTCATGATAAGAATATACAGGGCTTGCCGTAGTATCACTATCACCATTACCAAAATTCCAAATGAAACCATCAGCATTAACAGACAAATTATCAAAACTAATTTCTCCACCATTTTGAATATAACTAAATCCCGAAACCACTGTAGTTGTGTCAATGTTCCAAAGTTCTAAATTATCCAATACCGTTTCGCTGGCAACTGTTTGTAAATATTCTGCAACGGTTTCATCAAGTCCTCCTGTAAATGATAAACCAATTGGGCTTTCCTGAAATATTGTTGCGTAAAATGTACAAGCAGTTAAGTAACTTCCCGCAAGACTTGGGTGACTTCCATCACCAGAAAATAACTCTACTGGATCACCATTTTGCACAATAGACTTTTTCCAGGATAATCCTGCCGGACACACAGGTGTCTGCAAATAATTCGAAATTGATAAATACGTTGATGCAAGTGAATCCTGCATATGGGCATAGTTTGAAAATGGAACACTGCAATGACCATTTATGCATTGTTCTCCACCAAATTTTCTTCCCCAGGTCATATAAAATATGGTTTTGGTGCATTCATTGTTTTGTTTAATTATTGAATCAAGCTTTACAGCTCCAGGAAATGTAAAATTATCGCGATAATAATCAATAACAGGATATTGGCTTTGTTCCTGAAGCACAACATAATCCCAATCTTCTTCATTTATTTTACTTAGCGATAGTTGGTTGTATAAATGGCCAAATGATGGAAATGCCAAAGTATAACCACCTGGAGTATTTCTGTCAGTATAAATATCGTGACCTCCGGCAAAGGCCAGCCCTGATACTAAAGATGGCAAATTATTTACAGCTGTATAACTATTTCCCAGAAACAATACTTTTACTTCCTGTGCAATGGAGTTACTATTATTTAATAATAGCAAAGTTACAAATGCAGGCACTATTATTAACAACCTACTAGCAATAATTTTTCGTCCTGTCATTTCTTTTTTTTTACAAAGTAACGAAATTAGCATCAATTTCTTTTCAATCGAAAACAACTAATAATATCGAAAATAATTCTTATTAGATTTGCAACCCGTGGGTATTTACAATCTCTCTCGGCATAATTATTGTAAAAATATATCAATCTCAATATTATAACGTTTACAAATAATAGTATCAATTGATTTGAAAAAATGACGCAAACTTTGAAACTTACAATATTTCCCATAATAGTTTTATTTGTTTTTGGACTATCTGCATGTAGCCCTGAAAAAAAACTAGCCGTTGAATTTGCTAATAAAGCGAATAACAAAGGTGTTCTAATATTAACACCACAGTACCTATATAAGGTAAACTTAAAAACATATTTGCTTGATTCGTTAAACATTGTTGGTAATGATAACAAAGACTCACTACTTATTAGTCATAGTAAATATTTGGGTGAATTAAACGATTCCTTGTTTATCGCAAACTATATACATGGCTATGCTAGTACATTAAATAAATTTGGTTTTAAGATTTATCATCAAAACCAGATGGAACAGTTTTTAGCCCTTGATTCGAACACTTATCAAGTTAATATTGCACAAATCGAACTAGAAGAAACACTTTACACTTATCGGGATGAAGCAAATGTAATTGACAGCTATTACTTTCACGACCACAATTTAAATGCAGTTTATGTAAACTCATGGTTTGAAATTAGTGAAATAGACAATGACATTAAAAAGCAGAAAATATATTTTTCATCTGATATGATAACTGATATCGCTGATGGAGCATTTGACTATGATATTTTTAGTGGAAGAGTTAGATATATGTATAATATCGATTCGCTTAAATTAAACGTATTATACGATTTTGCCTATCGATTGGGTAGTGAATATGCCGGTTATACATTTGATTTATTGCTAAACGAAGAGCTGGACCAAAAAGTTGATCCAAGTATAAGAAACGATAAATACTGGCGATTTGATCCAACACGACATACTTTCTACCTAGCTAGTGATGATAGATTTATGCTGTTGGAAGAATAGAGATCAGCATTTGTTTGAGATTTGAATAATCTTAACTATATTAGATATTTAGGTAAGCTTATTTATAATGAATGATATAAAAGCTTCTTTTACCATTTACTCACAATATTCAATAACAGCCAACCTACAACCCAACAATATACCCTAGCTCTTCCCTTATCGACCTATAGGATTTTGATATTGCATTTCTGGCATCAGTTTTATTCATCCATGTAGCATCACTTATATCCTCAGCAGTTTGTGGGATAAGCTTTTCGTCGTTTCTATTAATCATTTTATACCAACTAGTTTTTTTTAAATACCATTTCTTTTTTCTTCTATAGATATGAAAAGTATTAGGTAAATCACCAACTATTTGAACACTTGTTATTCCTGTTTCTTCACAAACTTCTCTAATGGCAGCTTCTTTATAGGATTCATTACTCTCAACTTTTCCTTTTGGAAGATCCCAAATACCAAGCCTTTTAATTATTAAGAAACTATCATTAGTATTTGTAACTACTCCACCAGCGGCTTCAATGTTTATGAATCTTGAGGCTAAATATCTAAATATGATTTTTGCATCCAAACCATATAAAGCAATATCTCCATCAAACTTATCATCTTGCAAATTTGTTACAAACCCAATTATATCACTTTCTGTTGATATCCGGAAGGGATACATTTTATGTAAAGTATCATCTCTTGTAGATGAAATACAGATTGATATTTTGTCAAAATAAACTTTAAACATATACAA
>JAERTF010000105.1 GCA_016845105.1 Bacteroidota bacterium
CCGCTATTCATCCTAAAGAACTCAGTACCTGCTATATCAAAACGGATGATATCATCATCGGCTGTTTCTTCTACTTGTATTTTTGTGTCGTTGTCGGCATCTTTTATTTCAGTTACGCTTCCGGACGAAGCTGTTTGCCAACTTGCAAGCCCGTTGGCATCTGATGTCAACACTTTTCCTGTGGACTGTGTGCCATCTGCTATTTTGATAGCTCCTTCAACATTCAGCGCTCCGTTGATTCGTACTAAATTATTGTCGAATTCACCGTAAATCAGAGGTGATGAGGTGGATGAGTTATCTATGTACAGTTTATTACTGCCAAGTTCTGAAAACCCTGCTGAATTCCCGAAAAATATATTCCCGGAACCACTTGTATTTTCGTATCCTGCCGAATTTCCTATAAAGATGTTTGAATTGCCGTTCAGGTTATAATGCCCGGCATCCACACCGATAAAGGTATTGGCAGTTCCTGCCAAATTATTATAACCCGCAGTTCCTCCGATAAAGGTGTTGGCATTTCCAGAAATATTTGAATAACCGGTTCCCTCTCCTAAAAATGTATTTGCGATTCCGGTAGTATTTGAAGAGCCGGTATTACTTCCCAGGAAGGTGTTGGCATAGCCTGAAATATTGGCTTTACCTGAATGGAAACCCAGAAAGGTGTTATAATTATTGGTTCCATCATCATTCAGGCCGGAACCTTCACCTATAAATATGCTCATGCCGGTATTCAGCACTTCAAATCGTCCGCTGTCCATCCTAAAGAACTCGGTGCCCCCCATATCAAAACGTATGATGTCTTCATCTCCTGTTTCTTCTACTTGTATTTTGGTGTCGTTGTCGGTGTCAGCTATCTTATCTGTAATATGTGTAGCATCATTTAAAGATAGCCAAGCCGAGCCATTATAAAACCAAAAACCATCTGTGCCATTGGTCTGGTAAACCAATAGGCCGGTTGCAGGTGTTGCAATGGCCACACGCTGTGTTGAGTCCATTCGGGGGATAAGCATCCCTTTGGTAGTTGATTTTACATCGAGCATGGCGCTGCCGTTTGGGCTGCTGCCATCGACGTTTATAGCTACCTGAGATTGAAGTGAATTGCAATAAATCAAAATGATTATTGTGCATATGACTTTAAGATTTTTCATAGTATGCATATTGATAGTGATAATTATTCTTGTTTGACCTTGACAGAATGAATTTTCAAAAAACCAACCGTGGTCCCGTCCCGATTGCTATCAGGATGATCGGGACGCTGGTTGGTTAACCAAAATTCCTACCTTCTGGTTAGTATTTTTTTGTTTATTGACCCATCACTATCGTTTATTTTTTGATAAACTTTTTTGTGACACTCAAGTGGTCACTTTGCAATTGGATCATATAGAAGCCTTTGTTTAAATCTGAGATATCGACAGATGAAATATCACTTCCCCCACTGATTGATTTGATTTTTTGTCCGGTTATACTTATGATATTGACTGAAGTAAATGATTCTCCTGATTCATTTTGGATATAGAGGGTGTTTCTGGCCGGATTTGGAAAAATTGAAACCAAATTCAACGGATCTTCTTTTTCATTATTTATGTATGTGGGGTTACAATCAGGGAGCGTTCCTCCAAACTCTAAAATTTTATTTCCCAATTGTGTTCTAAAAGCTGCACTGCCAGGTAAAGGATCTGGTCCTGGTAGAGCTCCCGGACAAAGTAAGCGCCACATTTCGATGTAATCGCTTAAATGAGATGCCGAACCGCCCGGGCTACTATTGTCAAAATCAATATTTCCTGAATAGTCTGGATTCTCGCAAATGGAACATTCAAACTCAGAGAAAGGACTGTTTAGTTTTGCATTAGCATAAGCACGGCAACCATTGGGCTGTGAACAGTTATTGCTGAAAAACGGAGGGTCTTCAAAACCATTGATTTCGATAAGATCGTAACCCATGTTTTGATGAAAGTCTAAATAATCTTCAAAACCATCACCCAATATCACCCACGATTGTGAAAATGTAGATTGTGGATTTACATCATAGAAATAATTTTTGCGGATGGTTGAAGTTTCACCTAACTTTCTACCTGTTGTATAGATCATGCCATTTGTAAAACCGGGTGCTTCAATAGTAACCGCCGGTATTAATTCAGGCACACCAATATGGACAGCACGAAAAGTGTTTTCTTCAATTAAATTATTATGCTCATAAAATTCTATGGCAGCACCATCAGGGTTTTCGATAAGATCGGGGCGAACCTCTAAAAAATGGAAATCTCTGTTTACTGGTAGCGGATCTGCTTGTGCTTCATAGAGATTTGATTCTCTGCAACCACTCATAATTATAGCAGAAAGAGGAATATCTTCAAAGTAGTTTTGCTTTATAATATTATTTGATGATTGGTCAATATGAACTGCGGCTGCATCCCATTTAATTCTTGATGTTTGCTTAAAATGACTATTAGTAACACTATTATTCTTGTTAACATCCCCATAGCCGGGTCCCCTGCCACTCATAAGCACGCCACCTTTTCCGAGATAAGAAAAGTTGCAATTATGAATTGATATATTTTGAGCGTATCGGTCTAGCCGGATAGCATCGCTACCACTTTTTGTAAATACGCAGTTATTCACAGTACAATTAGAGGCATTTCTGAAACGTAATAATCCTTCATCAACATCAACCATTTGCCAGTCGTGCTGTGCCGTAACATCATTATATTCAGTAATTCGATAGTTAGTTCCTGTAAAGGTGAATCCTGTAAAACTGATATCTTGAACGGGTGTTCCCTGCC
This sequence comes from Bacteroidota bacterium, assembly GCA_016845105.1. Lineage (GTDB taxonomy): Bacteria > Bacteroidota > Bacteroidia > Bacteroidales > F082. Next base: position 2,781 of record JAERTF010000105.1, read on the forward strand.
AGGAATTTCCATCACCGCCTGCATCAATTCGTATTAACTCTTGTAAACCGGGGGCATAAATATCATCGGTGCCACTTTTTGGGTATAAATACACATTTCCATCAATACAAGCCCATTCTCCAGGCTGGTCTATTCCTTCGAGTGAGTTGAGCACCCAACATTCTGATAACAAATCATCAATACCATTAACTAAACTATAATGGCTTGGAGCACTAACATCAATTCGTCGGGTACTTGTATTAACACCCGAAACAGGAAGTACTTGCGCATGCCAGGCCGTCATTGATGCTCTTAGGTCGTATTGAGAAGCCTTTGCCGGATTTGGAAAATTAAATGATGTTGGATATAAGGTAAATGATTTTCTTAATTGTGGTGCTCCCGGCTCCCAATGTTCGCATTCGGCACCTCCACATGGAGCTATAAAATCGGGCCGGAAAAATGAAGTGCTCGACCTTTTAAGCCAGGTTTCACTTTTATCCTGCAGGTATCTAATGCTTAATATTCCATCAGGCAGACTTGCTACCTTAATGTTTCCGCTGTGTGTTGTCCATCCGTTTACTTGTTTTAAAGAAGTAAATACCGGATTGGTGCCTGCTGCAGCCTGAAATGCTATTCCACTATAGGATGCATCTAATTTAACAGTGTTTTCAAATATGTATTCACCGTCGGCAAACTCAACAGCAATATCTGTTGACCCAAGTGATTTGGCTACATCAGCAGCCCTTTGAAAAGATTTAACGGGTGTTGATTGTGAAGTTCCATTATTTGAATCGTCTCCCTGTGGTGATACAAAAACTTGTTGTGAGTATCCGCTCAGGCTTAAGAGCATTATAAATATTATGGATGAAATGATTGAATGCTTTTTTTTCATGTGTTTAAAATTTTGTGATACAAATAAGTTTTAATTTCTCGAAACATATTGTTAATACACAGGTGCAGATGGTCATATTTCATTTTTCAGGAAATAAGATTTAATTACCGCTTCACTTTCCTTTTTAGTCCAAACAGAATAGCCTTTTGACCTGAGGATGTCAATTCCAGGTGCAGGTAAAAAGGAGGTGGTTAGTTCGATGATCTCACCTTGCTTCACTTTTTTCGCTTCTTTGAGAATGACGGACAGGGCCATTTTGTCTTTGTCTTCCATTTTACTTTCATCAAGGATGCAAGCAATTTTGTCTGGCTTGTACCAGTTGGGTTGATCCCCAAAATAATCTTCATCATCGTAGGATGTTGATAGTTCTGGTTGCCCTACTTCTATGCGAAGTTTGTTTATCAAGTCTGAAAGTGGTACTCCACCCACGGAGGATATGCTCCTAAGTGTAGCTACTTTGGATACGGTCTTTCTGAGGAATGGATTTTTCAGCTTTTTAAATGGTGGAGCCATGCTTATCAGCACTTCTTCCAGTTGTGGATAAGCTACCAACAGGCTATGTACAGTAACTGTTGGAACTATTTCAAGATTTTGATTTGGCATTTGGTTTTGGTATTTACGTGAATCAATGTTGTATTAAATCTTAGAGTTTGAGGTTGTTAAATTACCCACCCCCAACCCCTCCAAGGAGGGGAGTTTTGCAACTTAAGCTTAATAGACAGATTATGTTCTAAGCTTGATTTCAATCCTTGATTCTCATTATTTATTAATTTGAGTTGTCGCATAGTTACTTTTGGTTTCAATTAATATTAGAGAGTTTGTATATATTCATCCAGATCATTTTCAGGCTCAAGACCCAGCTTTTTCTTAATCCGGTAACGGGCCATATTTACCGATTTGAGTGTTATACTTTTTAAGACTGCAATATCTTTCATGGGGAAATCCATACGGATTAAACTGCAAAAATCAAGTTCGTTTTGAGAAAGACCGGGGTGTTTTAGTCTTAGTTGTTGGTAGAATTCCTTGTTCATATCTTTTGTTTTTTGCCAGATAGCATCCAGGTTATCTTCGGGATTAAGTTGACTTAATATTTCTTTCTCGAGTTGGTTAAGCGCTGCTATACGTGATGATCCTTTTGATTTTCTAAATATCCTAATTCTGTATAACAAATCCTGCGCCCAATCTTTTTTGTCCGTTGTGTGTGATAAGAGTTCAGACAGATCGGTCGAACCTTTGTCATACTTTTCCGGTTTTATTTTGCTGATGCTATCAGACATTGTTTTTTCTTTTAAGAATTTAGTAATTGAATTCGCAAATATAAATTCTTCAATACGGAAGTTCCAAGAAAACGCATTGATATTCATGTCTACAAATGGTCTACAAAATGTAAAGATATTGACCTACATGACACGTATACAGTATTTTACAAGGGTATGGGTTTTGGGTGGTAGATTGGTGGATTCTACGGTTTAGATGGTGAAAGTAAGGGTTTTTGTATCCTAATTTTCAGTTTATCTGAAATGTAATCTTCAAGCTTGGACGCTTGAAACAGGTTAAAAGGATTGCAAAAATTCATCCAGGTTTTGATCGGGATCGAGTTCCAGTTTTTTCCTCAGGCGATAGCGGCTCATCTTAACAGATTTTGGGGTAATGTTTTGCAGTTGTGCAATCTGGGATGTGGATAAGTTAAGTTTAATGAAACTGGAAAGTTTTATTTCAGTTTTCGATAGCTCGGGAAAACTCTTTTGCAGTTTATCGTAAAACTCACTGCTCAATACATCTATGTTTTGTTGCAAGTGCTCTAATTCTTTATCAACATATTGCTGGTTTTGTAGTTCTTCTTTAAGACTCCGAAGTTCCTTTTGCCTTTGTTTTCCTCTTGACTTCTCAACCCGTATTACTTGTGAATACAACTCTTCTGCTTGCTGTTTTTTTTGTGATAAAGAGAGTGCCATGTCAGCCAGGTCTTTCTTTTTGTGTTCCAGCTCCAAATCGAGAAGCTGTTTTTCCTGGTTTTGGGTTTTTAGTTTTTCTTCAGCCAATAAACGATCACTGAGATGACTTTTGGCCTTTTCGGTTTGCAGTCGGATACGTTGTTTAAAGTAATAATACAAAATGGTGGGTGTTATGGTAGCACCCAGAGCTATCAATATGATGATCCATAGACGTGAGCGGGATCGTTGTTCTTCTTTTTCCCGCTCTGCTTTTTCAATTTGTATTTGTTTTGTAAATTCCATTTCCTGGAGTTTCTTCCATGTTTCTTCTTTAGATATACTATCTTCAAGTGATTTTACCCGCTCAAGGTAGAGTAGTGCATCATTCCCTTTCTCCAATGATTTATACGCTTCGTATAGGCATTTACAAGCTTCTATCTGTTCCGGAATTGCTCCAATCTCATCAGATATTTCAAGTCCTCCTTCGCACCAGAGGATGGCTTCCTTCTCTAAGTTTTGTTTGAGTTGAATGTCGCCAATACTATTCATCATTTTTGCTTTACCTAATTTAGAATTCAATTTCTTACTAATCTCAAAGGCTTGATTGAAATAATTCAGTGCATCGTTATATTCCTTCTGGTAATAGAAATTCCTTCCAATATTATATTTTGTAATCATACTACCATGTTCACTACCGATTTCCTCGTGGGTTTTCAGGCTTCGATAGTAATAGTCAAGAGCCTGGGCATATTCGCCTTGATAGGTGTATGCAACACCAATATTACCCAAAGAAGTTGCAACACCCTTTTTTAGTCCAAGCTCCTCTTTAATTTTCAAACTTTGAGAGTAGTATTTTAGCGCTTTCTCATATTCCTCATCCTGGCTATAAATACTACCTATGTTATTCAGGTTTTTTGCCATCCATTTCCTATTGTTAAGTTCTTCATTTATTTTTAAGGAAAGGTTGAAATATTCAAGAGCTTTGGAATTGTATCCTTGATTTGAATATAAACGCGCAACGTTATTATAAGTGCCTGCTAAAGATGATTTATCATTAATTTCTTTCCTGATTTCTATAACCTGTGAATAATAGGAAATAGCCTGTTGATATTCCCCTTGGTTATAAAGTATACTTGCCAGTTTACTAAGACTGCTTGCTATTCCCTTTTTATCATCAATTTCCTCATTGAGCGCTAAACTTTGATTGAGACAGTCAAGTGCTTTTTCATATTTCTTATTTTTTTTCCAATATTCACCCTGTGCGATAAAAGATTTTGCCATATAGTTTTTCAAACCAGCCACCTTTGCAAAATCATATTGTAAGTTGGCTAAATATAATGCGGTATCAGGATTTGATTTCATGTATTTATCCCAAATCATTTTATCAATGGCTGCTAGTCTGCTTGTGTCTGCCAGGTTGTGATCCATCCAAACCATCTGTAAAGAATCGAGGTTTGTCCGTGCGTGAACACTAATAATGGAGGTTGATAAAATAAATAATAAGACTATTTTCTTCATCTGTATAAATTAATATTCATGTTTTCTGTAACTTTTGTAAACTTCGCTTATTCTAAAGACAGTGCCACATACTCTATAAAATTCTTTTGTCCTTAAAAAGGAAATGAACCCCTTGGCTATTGTTGATGAACTCATTCTGAAGCTATCACTTTACATAGAAAGACAGGATTGTCATATCCCAAATTATCAATGATGTACCCTATTAGAAACTTCGACCCATGGCAAATATACTATTGTTTTTAAAGGTCATATCAAAATTGAATGGAGTTACTTCTTTGAAATGGTAAAGGAAGTAGACAAACACTAAAGGTTTCAATCATTGATACACCTTGTTTCAGTGCTGTTTTGTGTATCTACAGCATCAGAGAGGATCTATATTTTGCTACTGAGCACAAAACTTACACCGAGCTGAGGTTAGTAGATTATAGTCTGGATCATTCACAAACTGATCTATTAGGAAGTCAAACTACTATGAATAATCCAGGATAAGAGCACCTTCTTAGAATGAACGCCAAACATTAGTATATGTGTACTATTGCATTTTTTCTTCATTACCAAACAATTTAAAGTGTATATACACATCCTATATAGCATGTATTGTGCACCTTTATCATTGAGTTTGAATAGTCTATGTTGAAGCTGAGTTATAGTTAATCCTCAAATGTACAATTATTCTGGACGTGAGCGTGTTGTTATATTCCTAAATTCACCCTACTTACCAAGATCAGGTGTTATAAATACTTATTACTTACTATATTTTTGAAGCAATTGCTTATATAATTCTTCTACCTTTTCCCTTGCCCAGGTTGTTTTTTTTAAAAACTTAAGACTCGATTTTATAGTTGGATTGTGGGTGAAGCATCGGATGTTAATTCTCATTCCAAGCTCTTCCCATCCATAGTAAGCTACCAGTCCTTCTAGTATATCTACCAGCTTAACCCCATGTAATGGGTTGTTTATTTGTTGTTCACCAAGTTTATCTTTCATTATTTAGTTTGAGTGCAAATTATATTATTTCAAGAACATTGGGAATTTTATTTTTTTAAAAAACATCCAGATCTTTTCCTACTATAACCCTACCATTAAATTTTGTTGCAATCTCAGTAGTTATATCTTCATCTGTTGCACCCCAGTATAATATGTGATAAAGTACCACCATCTTGGGTTTTGCTTTCTCAGCAATCTCACCAAGTTCTATTGTTGAAGTATGATTTCGCTTGTGATATGACTTCCAGAATTCATTTTTTGTATCATAACCCTTTTTACTATACACCTCATGAATCAGAATATCCGCACCTGTGGCATATTCAATGATTTTTTCTGAGGGTGAAGAATCACCCGATATAACGATGATCTTATCCGGTGTTGTAAACCTGAATCCCCATGCATTGGGCCATGTTCCATGGGGTACCGGAAAGGCTTCTACAGTTATATTTTCATCTTCATATATGATACCTTCTTTTGTAAATTCATGACTGTTTACCCGCCATCCCTGGTTATTGGCTGGTTCATAACCATATAAGCGGTATCGGATATCCTTCTGATAAGCTTCTAATATATGAAGAGTCATATCGTTTATACCTTCAGGACCATATACTTCAAGAGGTTCATCTCTACCCATCACCCACGGAGTCAAAATCAGGTCGGGGTAACCGGTTGTGTGGTCAGAGTGTAAATGGGTGAGAAAAGCATGCTTGATATTTTTTACATCAAGGCCGGCTATCTCACCTCCATATCGTGGAGATAAAGCTGCAGCCTGACGTATTAATCCGGGACCAAAATCAACAATATAAGGTATGTCATTTACTATGATTGCAACCGAGCAACCCGATTGAAATGGCGACGGATTTGGATTTCCGGTTCCAAGCATTACAACTTTAGTGGTATCGGAATCAGAAAAATTTCTCTGAGCAGTTACAATAGTAAGTGCCAACGAGAATAAAAGAGTAGTTAGTAGTTTTATTTTCATAGTGAATCTTAATTTATTCCACAATTAGCTCATCAATAAAAATCCATGAAGGATTACCAAAGCCCCTGTGCCATTCAGGGCATTGTTTTAATGAGATTGCCGTAACTCGAATATATTGTGCTTTAACTGCATCAAAACTAATATTAAACGGAATAGATTTAACAAGATAATTTTGATCGTTAATATCACCCTTTAGATTACCTACCTGTACATAATTTTTGCCATCAACTGATATTTCAACAGTTACATCAACAGGTAAGAATACCCATGAGTTAACTGCTTTTAAATAATTCATGCTAATCTGGTGAATAACTTCGGGTTTATGGAGGTCAATTTCAATAATCATGTCATTGCCTTGAAATCCTAGCCAGTTATTGTGAAAATCGAGGTCGCCAAACAAGCCATCTGTCAATGCTTTTTCTCCGCCAACAGGGTATAATTCACTGTATACAGTAAGGCAACTAACAGTTTTGCCATCAGCAATATTAACCTTGGTCATCAAATCAAGCTTGCGTAACACATATTTTTTATAATCTTCAGTTTTAAAGTTTCTCTCATTAATACGAGTTGTGCTGGTGAGTTTGGATATTTCAACAAACCTGTTAAGATATTCTATCATATCAGGCCGAATGGAAATATTATCTCCACTTTTATTTAAATATGAGATTTCATCAAGATTCTTGTTTAAAGCAATATCAAGATAAGCAAAATCAACTGGCAACCGAGTTCTAAGCATTCTTTTCAAATACACCGAATCGTGCGCTACAGATTCTTCTGCTTTATCCATGAAAGTTTTGTATTTTTTTAATAATTCGGGAGTAAGGTAAGAGTCAAAGTAATCGGAAGGGAAACCGTAAATATTTAGAAACTCCTCTTCCTTATTTTTTTCAATTGCCTCATGTGTAAGGTTATAGTATGCCCTTATATATGGTTCAGCAGGGCCATAATATTTGTGTAGAAAGTCATCAATAATTGAATCTGCATTAACATAAGGATCCCACAGTAATTTTGAAATTAAATATTGTTTGAGAACTGACAAATCTGACCAATTTCCACCACTTCCTTGTTGAAACATCATATTCACATTGTTGCTGTCAAAGAATTGAATGTTAGGTTGCAGTACATTAAAATTTGGGAAGGGTGTTAAATAATTCTTGAATTGAACTACATAGTCCCACACAAAAATATTATTGGTAAGATTACTCCAGTCTTCCATATCCTTTACAAATCCCTTACTTCTATTATCATCAACCAATGGCATGCTTCTGTTACATTCAATGGAACAAAACATGATATTTACATTTTTTAATGGTGTAATATTTATGGGTGCGGACCTTGTAAATTGATAAGCAAGAGTTGAGATTTGCTTATCCTGAAATTCTTTTGCCAACTCATTTGACATGTAAATGTATGCTCCTGAGATATTTCCATATTTTTCATACATCGCTTTACAATCATCACATTCACAATAGTTGTAACAATCGTTTTGCGATACCGACCAATATTTTTTATTTGGTTTCTTTTCAATTTCTTTTTCAAGATTTTCCTTCAATAGTTTAATTACATCAGGATTACTTAAGCATAATTGTGCATCACTTAAACGATGATTGCCTACCAACGAAAAATATTCAGGGTGTTCTTCGAAATATATTTCAGGGGGAATAAGATTATCGAAAGTATGAACAAAACTTCCCCATTCACTTAGAGTTTCTATTTTATGCCAATTACTATACTTCGTATTTCTCATTCCCGGGAATAATATCCGGCGAAAAGAAAATGCAGGTGTGTAAACTTTCTTTACTTCAGGAATATATATTGTGCTATTATTTGGTATATATTCTTCCGTTGAAGAAAGTAAACTGCATCCTAGAAATTCTTCAATAAAAGTATAAGTTGCATACAAATTGGCTTTGTCGTTATTACCACTGATAATGATGTTTTCACCAACTGTATTAATAATAAAACCATCTTCCTCTATGGTATCAAGCTCGGTTAATAAAGAAAAATCTTCAATAAATTTTTTCCCAATATAAATGTGCTTCTTGGTAGCATTTGTATCACCTACAATCTCTACTTTTGTCTGTGAGATTTCAAATAAATAATGCTGTAGTTCCTTAGCAGCCAATTGTGTTATGCTATCCGCCTTCTCTGATACTACAATTGAATACTGTGAACTTTGATTCTTTACTAGTGTTATTTTCTCATGTTGACTTTTACAGGCTACAAGTATAAATATTGAAGTAATTAAAACGAATACCTGTATTAAATATGTAGTTCTTGTTTTTTGCATCTTGTTAATATTTATTGTATTACTTCAAAAAGAGTATTAATTATTGCATATATAATAACTGCTGCTAGTTTTGCAGTTCGTTTGTCCTGATCAAAACGGGGAGAAACTTCAGCAATGTCGATACTTATAACCTTGTTGGATACTAAAATTTGCTTTAGAATTCTGAGTACAACTTCAGGATTCATTCCAAATGGCTGCATAGCAGAAACTCCCGGGGCAGAAGCTGAATTAAATAAATCACTACAGATAGTAACATAAATGTGCTCATATGCACTAATAAAATGGTCTACTTTTGCTGAGTTATTTTCGAAATCATCATCGAAGTCTTTGGCGAAGATATAATTAACGCCCAGTGAATCAGCTTTTTTAAACAGGCTTATTGTATTTGCTGAAGTCTGAACACCTAAGCACATATATGCAAATTCTTGTTCCTTGGCTATGCAGTTGTCTGCAATCTGAGAGAACATAGTTCCTGATGAGCCTTCAATATTATATGGTCTTAAATCCAGATGTGCATCAAAATTAACTATGCCAAGACTTGGGGTATTTGAATTTGATTTTATCTGAATAAGAATTTTCTCAATTGATTTATTCTCAAAAGCTCTAATAAGGAGGCCTTCATTAAATCGGCCGTTTCTAATAATTACGGTCAAAATTTTGACAAGTGTTACGTTGTCTTGATCTGCGAAATTGCTAATGCGTAATATTTCATTTCCTTTTTCCCAATTTCCCCAGTCAAAATCAACGATTAAGTCAAGTTCATACATAATGTTCACAAAGTCATTCACAATTCTGCTATGTATAACATTCGGAAATTCAATTATTCCGTTTGAATCAGGTTTTCCACCATGCCATTCACCAAACTTAGTAGTTGCTTGAATTTGTGGAATTAAGTCAAAAAGTCTATTCCAATTTTTTAATGAAATTCTTTTTAAATGACTATTTATTTCCTTATCATTCATGTCTCGGACAGGCTTGCAGGTAACGGTTTGAATATGATGCGTGCCGCATTTTATTCAATAAGTTTCTTTCGTTTCTGTATCTTCAAATTTACTTTTTCTTTTCTTAGGGCTACTTAGCGGCGGCATGCATTATATTTTTTGTTACCACCAGTGTTTAAAATTCATTTAATTCATAATTAGTGCTACGACCACCGGATTTTTCTTGTTTCAATATTCCTTTGTTTATTAGGTCTTTAATGTCTCTCAGAGCCGTGTCAGGGGAGCATTTGGTTATTTTCGCCCACTTTGATGTTTTTAATTTTCCTTCAAATCCATCAAACAGTTTATTAAGCATCAATCTTTGCCGGCTATTCAATTCTGTATTTTTATGTTTATCCCAAAACTCTGATTTATGTATAACTTTTCCAATTGTTTTTTCTGTACTCACTAACGCTCTGTTTAAACAATTAAGAAACCAAACTAACCATTCGGTAATATCGCCATCTTTGTGTTGAGTATTTTGTAAGATATTATAGTAAACTTTTCTTTCCTGTAGTATTTGATTTGATAGGCTGTAGAAGCGTTGTGAACTATTATCTGATCTTGCTAATAATAAATCGGAAATTGCTCTTGCTATACGGCCGTTTCCATCATCAAATGGGTGAATAATTATAAACCAAAAGTGTGCAATAGCTGATTTTATTACTGCATCTATACTTGAATCCTGATTAAACCATTTAAGAAATCTATCCATTTCAAAATTTACCTGAGATGGAGGAGGTGCCTGAAAATGAACTTTTTCTTTTCCCATTGGACCTGAAACAACTTGCATTTCTCCGCTTCTATAACGTGCTGTTTCAATTTTATACATTCCGCTTCTTCCTGTTGGGAAAAGAGCTGCATGCCATCCAAACAGACGTTCATCATCAAGTGGCTTAAGATAATTCTGTGTTGCATCTAACATCATCTCTACAACCCCATCAACATATCTGTCTGAATACACCATTCCAGCATAATCTAACCCTAGTTTTCTGGCTATTGATGAACGCACTTGCTCGTAATTGAGTATTTCTCCTTCTATCTCCGAAGATTTTAGAACATCAAGAGTTAAAGTAGAAAGCATAGTTTCCTCTCTCATTGAAAATCCAAGAGCATTTATTTGTCCGAAGATTTTTCCTTGTAGATGTCTAACTTTTCCTAGTAATGTTAATACTTCTTTTTCATTCCACGTAAAACTTGGCCAATTGCTGTATTGATAGATGTATTTTGCCATTTTAATTAAATTATGCGGTAAATATACAACTTAATCTCCGCATATTTAATGAAATTATGGTTTATATTTGCTGCTTTTCTTACATTGTTGGTAACGATTTGGCTATGGGCAGTGGCGGATTTCATGTTGAAATGTCTGTCTGGAAGACAGACTGAGACTTAAATCTGTGCTGTCCATGGTAACGTAAACACCGCTATTGCCTATAGGTGTTGTTGTGCGCTGGCTTTTAATTCATTTAAGTTGTTAATAGGAATTGAGAGTTTTTTTTCTATTCTTGGTTTCATAGTTGGCATTGTATTCAGAATTCCATTCTCATGAATAATATCCTT
>JAERTF010000106.1 GCA_016845105.1 Bacteroidota bacterium
TATGTTTTTCAAGAATTAGAGAAAAAAGGAATAGGAGAATTAGTCAATAACTTTCTACCAGATCTCCCAGCTCAAGCTTGCTATTCATGGAAAGATATCTTTTACTCAATATGGTCAATTCCTTTATGTGGAGGCGATTGCTTAGAAGACCTTAATATTAATCTTAGAAAGTATATTAAGAGCATTCCTTTTTTTAATGTTCCCAGTGCAGACAGTGTTTTACGAAGAATGAAAGATCTATCAAGACCTACTAGAAGATTAGTGTCAGAATATTCTGGAAAAGAACATCAATTCAGTATACATATGGCTTTAAACAAGTTAAATATTAAGCTCATAAAAATGCTTGGGGGAATAAAAAGTAAAAACATAATACTTGATTATGACAATACTATTATAAAAACAGATAAGGCAGATGCCAGAAGGACTTACATTAAAGAAAAAGGATATAATCCGGGAGTTGGAATTATTGAAGATCAGATTGTATATATAGAAAATAGAAATGGAAATAGTGATGCTCAGACATATCAGGAAAGAACTATATCCAGAATGTTCAATCTGCTTAAAGCTGAAGGAATTAAGGTAAATGTATTTAGGGCTGATAGTGCTAGCTATGTTTTACAGGTGATTGAAACTGTCCAAAGATTTGTTAATCGATTTTATATCAGGGCACGAAACGATCAATCTGTAACTAATGCAATTGCAAATATTCAAAACTGGGAAAATGCAGTTTTAAACAATGAAGAAGTATTTATAGGAAAGGGGGAAGGCTACAGATAGATTTATTTACACGAAAAGAATATTGTGATATTATTTTGAACTCATTAAGATATTGTCAAAAAGAGAAAGGTTTAATTATACATGCTTGGTGTATTATGTCAAGTCACTTACATTTAATTGTAAGCAGATCAGGTTCAAACCAATTGACAAATATAATACGAGACTTTAAAAAATTTACTTCAAAGAACATTATAAGTGAAATACAAAGAATACCAGAAAGTAGAAAAGATTGGTTATTAAGAGATTTTATGGAAGCTGGGATTAAATTAAAAAGAATTACCAATTACAAAGTATGGCAAGATGGAAATCATCCTATTGAGCTGGATTCTAATACTATGATAGAACAACGATTGTCTTATTTGCACAATAATCCTGTTGATAGTGGCATAGTATTTCGTGCAGAAGATTATTGTTATAGTTCAGCAATTGATTATTGCGATGGACAAGGACTTTTAAATATTGAATTGATTGAATAATGAGACATAATATTGAAGGCACGCATTGCAAATACGCGCTAGTGGGGTGAAATCAAAAGGAAAAGATAATCGTGATTATCAAATTCATATTGCGATTGCACCCACCAAAAACATTGCCCGATTTGAATGGTTTTTGGAAAAATCTACAGAAATTGGAATAGATACTATAACACCAATAATCTGTTATCATTCCGAAAGGAAAGAGGTAAAAATCGATAGATTGAATAAGGTTATCACCTCGGCAATGAAACAATCCTTAAAATCCTTCCACCCTCAGTTAAATAACAAACAAAGATTTAATGATTTTGTTTTACAGGATTTTGATGGCTACAAATACATTGCCTACATTGGTGGTGAAGTAACGGATGAATTATTTGATCAAAATATTCAAAGTAAAAATGCCTTAATACTCATCGGTCCCGAAGGTGATTTTAGTAAAGAAGAATTCAACCTGGCCAAAGGAAATGGCTTTATACCCATTAGATTAGGTAAATCACGACTACGCACCGAAACAGCAGGAATAGTAGCTTGCCACACAATTTCCTTGCTAAATCAATAAATTACAGCTAGTTAAAGTAATAATTATTTGTAAGCTGGATAATCAGTATAGCCTTTGGCTCCAGTTGAATAATATTTCTTTTTGTCGGCTTCAGATAGTGGTATATCATTTTCCATTCGATAAACCAAATCAGGATTTGCAATAAATGGAACACCAAAGGCGACAAGATCAGCACCATTACTATCTATTATTTCATTTCCAGATTCCTTTGTAAAACCCTTGTTTATCATTAGATTACCATTATATATTTTTCTATACCTACGGGCAATATTAGGCTCCGCATATGGCACATCACTCACGTCCGTAAATGGTTCACTTAGATGCAGGTATGCTAGGTTATAATCATTAAGTTTATCTATTAGGTAATCAAATGTTGGAATTGTATTTTCATCAATAGTTAATCCATGGTAATTATGTGACGATGGATTAAGCCTCACTCCTATCCTATTTTCAGGAATATACTTCTTCATTTCATCAAGTAATTCAAACATAATCCTTGTTCTATTTTCCATTGAGCCACCATATTCATCAGTTCTATTATTGGAACAAGGCGCAAAAAACTGATGAAATAAATAACCATTTGATGAATGTATTTCAACCCCATCAAAACTGGCTTCCATTGCATTTGCAGCACCCTTGGCAAATTCAGATATTACTTTTGAAATATCTGCCTTGGTCATCTCTTTTGGAGTAACTGATGGTTTTTCACCCTCAGGGGTACGAATGGGATGGTTAGGGTTTATGGCTGAAGGTGCAATAGGAAGTTCTCCATTTAAAAAATATGGATGAGTTAGTCTACCTACATGCCACAATTGAATAAATATCTTCCCTCCTTCACCGTGAACTGCTTCAGTAACAAGTTTCCATCCTTCAACCTGTTTTTTGGAATAAATACCCGGTGTATTTATATAACCAACACCCATTGGACTTACTTGAGAACCTTCACTGATTATCAAGCCTGCGGTAGACCTTTGTCGGTAGTATTCAGCGATAAGTGCAGTTGGTTTATGTTCAGGGTTATTTGCCCTTGATCGTGTTAGCGGTGCCATTACAATCCTGTTATTCAGGGTAATATCACCAAGTTTTATGTTGTCGAATAAATTATATGACATAATAACTAGCTATAGTGATTAATAATGAGGGTAATAAAGGGTCAAGCTGAATTTCTGGGGATATTTCAAATTATTCATTAAATTTTAGCAAATAAATAAATTCCTTAGTGTTCCTTAGTGATATCCTTAGTGTGTCTTTGTGGTAAAAAAGATTAAACACAAAGGTGCACAAAGGTTTTCACAAAGGTAACACAAAGTAAATATTTTACTATATGTA
>JAERTF010000107.1 GCA_016845105.1 Bacteroidota bacterium
ATGTATGAAAACAAGGCAATGCCCACCGGCTCGTATATTTGGAGAATAAGTGCAGTATTTGAAGATGGCGAACACTGGCAGGGAACCGACAATGGGGATGGCAACAGTGGCACCAGTGGAACAGTAACATTAATAAGATAAGAGGAGGCTGATTCTTGTATTGGAAATGCTGATTATTTGAATTTATTAATTTGAAGATATTCTAAATGATATTTACTTCGAACTCTAAATTTATATCAAATTTGTCAATAACACTTTTTCTGATTGAATTGGCAAGATCAAGTATTTCGGTTCCTGATGCAGTATCATATTTAACGATAACAAGTGCTTGTTGTTCATGAACTCCTACATTACCAATTCTTTTGCCTTTCCACCCGCATTGTTCAATTAACCATGCTGCTGGAATTTTGTATGTAGAATCCTTTAATGGATAGGATGGAATGTCGTCGTAATCAAGTTTAAGGTCATGAAATTTAGCCATTTCGATAATAGGATTTTTAAAAAAACTACCAGCGTTTTTAAGTTTATCCGGGTTAGGAAGTTTTGAATTCCTAATCTCAGCTACTTTTCTACTAACATCTACAACTGATATTTCATTTAGATTTTTATCAGAAAATGAATCTGCCAAGGGTTTATAATTTAGGTTTAATACAGGGTTTTTTGAGAGTTTTAATATAACGCTGGTAATAAAGTACTTGTGCTTTAGCTTTGTTTTAAATATACTTGTTCGATATCCAAATTCACAATCATTATTATTAAATGTAACAAGTTTTCCTGTTGTTAGATCAAAGGCTTCTAAGCTAACAAAAACATCTTTTAATTCTGCTCCATAGGCTCCTATATTTTGAATTGGAGCTGCCCCAATTTTACCAGGGATATCAGTTAAATTTTCAAGACCTCCCCAGCCCTTTTCAACAGTATATTCAACCAAGCTAGGCCAAAATTCACCCGATGAAACTTTTAGTAAAACACTGTTTTCATCTTCTTCGACAATTTCTTTACCCCAAATTTGATTTAACAGAACTAAACCAGTAAAATGGTTTGTAAAAAGAATATTGCTTCCTTTACTAAGAACAAGTGTTCTTTTATTTAGCTTCCCTGCTAAAAATAACTCATTAAGCTCATTTATCGAATTGATGATACTTAGGTTGTGTGCTAATACCTCAACTCCAAAAGTATTAAATGGGGCTAAGCAAAAATCTTCTTTAATGATCATGGTTTTTCAAAGATAACAAATTGACGCAATAAAAATAATAATACTATGTTATTCATGAAAAGACACTAGTTTTGTATAAAACAATTAGTTAGTTTGGCTAGTAGAGTTATTGTTTCTGTAATTAATGATTTGGTAACAGATCAGCGCGTTAATAAGGTTTGTCAAACACTTGTTTCGATGAATTGCGATGTAATATTAGTTGGGAGGAAGTTACATAATAGTCCAGAAATGGATAAACGTAATTACAGGGTTCACAGAATGAGACTATTGTTTGAAAAAGGCCCTTTCTTTTATGCTGAATATAACATAAGACTATTTTTTTTCTTAATTTTCAAGAAAGCAAATATGCTTATATCCAATGATTTGGATACTCTTTTACCAAATTATATTATTGCTAAGCTAAAACGAACTCCATTAGTATATGATAGTCATGAATACTTTACAGAGGTTCCGGAGCTTGTTGATAGGAAAAGAGTTCAATCTATATGGAAATATATTGAACGCAAGATTTTTCCAAAACTTGATAATGTGATTACTGTTAATGATTCGATTGCGAACCTCTTTCATCAGGATTACGGTATTCTACCTAATGTAGTTAGGAATATCCCTAGAAGTAGAGATTCCATACAAAGAGTTTCTAGAGAATCATTGGGTCTTCCCATCGATAAACCAATTTTAATACTTCAAGGATCGGGAATAAATGTTGACAGAGGATCGGAAGAGTTAGTTGATGCAATGCCATTTATATCTAATGCAATATTACTTATTATTGGAGGTGGGGATGTTATCGGTAAGCTTAAATCAGCTACTAATAAGCTAGGTTTAAATGAAAGAATCATATATAAACCACGGTTACCATATGAGCAAATGATGAAATATACTTCAATTGCGGATTTGGGATTAACTTTTGATAAATCCACTAATCTTAATTATAAGTATAGTTTACCAAATAAGCTATTCGATTATATTCAGGCAGGGGTTCCAGTTCTTTCATCATGTTTGCCTGAAATTGAGAAGGTTATAAAAAAATATAATGTTGGCGATTTTATTGATGATCATAATCCTGAAAAAATCGCAACAAAAATTAATCATATACTTAATAATCAGGGCTTAATAAAAGAGTGGAAAAAAAACTGTAGCTTTGCCGCGATTGAGCTAACATGGGAAAATGAAGAAAAGGTATTAAAAAAGATTTATAGCAAGTATGTCTAGTTCGAATTTACATATAATCTCGTTTGATATACCCTATCCGGCAAATTACGGTGGGGTAATAGATGTATTCTTCAAGGCAAAAGCCCTTACCGAGATGGGTATAAAAGTTCATTTGCATTGTTTCCAGTATGGACGTGAACATGATCCCATATTAAAAGATACATTTCATAGAGTTGATTTCTATAAACGCGATATTTCGAAAAAACATCTTTTTAAAAGTATTCCATATATAGTAAGCACAAGGACTTCGGAAAGTTTAATTGAGAATTTATTAAAAGATGAGTATCCGATACTAATGGAAGGGTTACATACTTCGGCATTACTTGATGAACCCCGTTTAAAAACCAGAATTAGGTTAGTTAGAGCCCACAATATCGAACACGAATATTATTATAATCTGGGTAAAGCTGAACGCGATGTTTTTAAGAAGTACTACTTTTATAACGAAGCAGCAAAGTTAAAACGTTATGAAAAAGTGCTTAATAAAGCTGATAGAATTCTTGCGATTTCGGAAAATGATAAGGCATATTTCAATAAGGAGTTCAGCAGAGTAGATCATATTCCTGCTTTTCACCCATTTAAGGAGGTGAGGAGTAAAGTAGGCAAAGGTGATTATGTACTTTATCATGGAAATTTATCAGTTGCCGAAAATGAAAATGCAGTTAGTTTTTTAATTGATGAGGTTTTTAATGAGATTGAACATCCTTTAATAATTGCCGGACTTAACCCATCTAAGCAATTAAAAAGCAGAGTTGAGAATGATCCAAAGATTAAGTTAATTATTAACCCAACGGATGAGGAACTTCAGGACTTGATTGAAAATGCACATATAAATATATCTATAACGGCTCAGAAAACAGGACTGAAACTAAAACTGCTCAATAACTTGTACAATGGCAGATTCACTTTGGTTAATGATAAAATGCTTAGTGGTAGTAATTTAGATAGTCTTTGCGAGGTTGCAAACAATCATGTCTCCATTAAACGTCGAATTAAAATACTGTTTAGAAAGGAATTTACTACTGAGCATATCGAAGATCGCAAACATAATTTGGGTAAGATATATTGTAACGGCAGTAATGTTAAGAGGTTGATTGAGTTGATTAATTGAGTGTTCCTTCTTCGCATTTAATTACCCTTCCAGGAAATTTATGAATCAAATTGTAATTGTGAGTTGCCATGATTACTGTTTTGCCCAATTCACTAATGGTAAACAAAATTTTCATTATACCGTTTGATGTTTCAGGATCCAAGTTACCAGTGGGCTCATCAGCCAATATTACTTCAGGTTCGTTAAGCAAGGCACGTGCTATTGCAATCCTTTGTTGTTCACCACCCGAAAGCTGATGTGGCATAACATTTAGTTTTTCAATTAGCTCAACTTCATCAAGTACCTGAAGAATACGATCGTTTATTTGCTTTTTGTCATTCCAACCTGTAGCCCTAAGAACAAATTCAAGATTCTTCTTTACACTTCTATCTTCCAGCAATTGAAAATCCTGGAAAACAATACCCAATTTACGACGTAGAAAGGGTAATTGTTTTTGCTTAATTAGTTTTATGTCATAACCGCAAACATTGGCCTCGCCCTGTTCAATTGGTAGATCAGCATATAGTAACTGCATTAAACTAGATTTGCCACTACCGGTTTTACCTATCATATAAATAAACTCACCCTGAGATATTTCAAGATTTACATTTGTTAGAACAAGTTTATTTTTCTGAAATACAGATAAGTTAGTTAAGGAGATGATTTTTTGACTTTCCATTTAAATAAAAATAAGAAGTCAAAGATAGCTATTTTGATAAATAGCTAAATATTTTATTTCGATGCTACAAAGTAGTATTCGTCATTCTTACTGAAGTGGCCATTAAGCTCATCTAAACTTAGCGATTTTGATTTTTTTAGAAAAGATTTTAGGGTATATATTTTAAGCCCTATTTCCTTTACAAGGAGATTATAAATATCTTCAGCTGTAGTTCCATAATAGTCACTGGCTCCCATACCAAATTCAAAGATAATTATTGGTTTGTACTTTTTAAGCAATTCTATGCCACCTTTTAGTACTCCAAATTCGGCACCTTCAACATCAATTTTAATTAGATCAATCTTTAAATCAATGGGTATTATTTCATCCAGAGTCTGGATTTCAACTTCAATTTCCTCAATGTTCGGATATTTAATGTCGTACCTGCGTTTTTTTATTCCGCTGTATGCTGGTGCATTTTTAACATATTGAAAAGTTGTTGTACCACATTTATCTGCTAAAGCAAATGGAAGTATTTCAGATCTGTTTTTATACTTCTCTTTAAGTTCGTTGTATAAATAAGGAAGTGGTTCAAAACCAAAATGTTTTCCTTTAGGTGAATATTTCAATATTATATCTAAAATCTCCCCTTTATGGCATCCGATATCTATACAATTAGAATCATTTTGTATTACCCCCCCCTAAAATAGACTTTGTAAGTCTGTCATACTCAAGGTTTTTGCTTATGTCGAGATGAAGCAGGTTTAGTGTTGTTCTCAATAGGTTTTTAATACTCATGTAACAAGTAATAGTTTATCTGTTGTATTATACTAATCCGGTAAAACCAAAGAAAGATAAAGCTAATATACCAGCTACAACAAGTGCAATGGGCACACCTTTCATTCCTTTCGGTACTTCCATTAAATCAAGGTGCTCACGAATTCCGGCAAATAATACTATTGCAAGTGTAAATCCAATGGCATTAGCTACAGCATATACAACACCTTCCAATAGACTAAAATCCTTTTGTATTGTTAAAATCGCTACCCCAAGTACCGCACAGTTTGTTGTAATTAGAGGGAGGAAAACTCCAAGTGCTGAATATAATGATGGACTAACCTTTTTCAAAATAATTTCAACCATTTGAACTAAAGATGCTATAACCAGGATAAATACAATTGTTTGCATAAATCCTAACCCAAATGGATTTAGTACATAGTACTGTAATATCCATGTTACCATTGTAGCCAATGTCATTACGAACAATACTGCTCCTCCCATTCCCATGGAAGTTGAAACTTTACTTGAAACCCCAACAAAGGGACAAATTCCTAAAAATTGAGCAAGAACAATGTTGCTAACAAAAATTGATCCTATAATAATTACAATATATTCCATATCAATAAGTTTTAGGCTTTGTTAAATTTATTTGTGATAGCTACCAAATAACCCAGAGCAATAAAAGCACCCGGTGCTAATATGAATGCAAGCATCAGGTCGCCCTCAATAAGATTGAAACCAAATATTGCGCCTGATCCAAGCAATTCACGAACTCCTCCAAGCAATGTTAATGCAAATGCAAATCCAAGTCCCATTCCTAAACCATCAATAAGTGATGATCCAATGTTGTTTTTTGAAGCGAATGCTTCGGCACGTCCAAGTACAAGACAGTTAACAACTATCAAAGGAATAAACAGTCCAAGAGCATCAAATAGTCCTGGCATGTATGCTTGCATCACAAGCTCAACAATTGTTACGAATGATGCGATAATCAATATAAAAGAAGGGATACGAACTTTGTCAGGAATTAAACTCTTTATAATTGAAACAACAAGATTCGACATAACAAGTACGAAAGTTGTTGCTAATCCCATACCCAGTCCGTTAATTGCCGATGTAGTAACACCCAATACCGGACAAAGTCCTAGAAAGAGAACAAATACAGGGTTCTCTTTAATAAATCCTTTTGTGAAATTTTGTAGTTGATTCATATTTATAATCTTTTTTGAGCCTGGAATCAAGAATCAGGATTCAAGATTGGAGGCAACATTTTTTTCGCTATTAAATAAGTTTCATTCTAAAAGAATATAACATCTTTTCAATTGATTTAATACTATCGATAAGGTTATTATATTTATCACTGTTAATGTATTTCAGCCTATTCGCAATAATTAGTTGTGTTTCTAATTCAAATGCAGATGACAATGATATGCTTATGAATCTACCAAATTCTTTGTCAGTTCTTTCTGAACCCTCTGCAATATTTGAAGGTGTTGATACAGAGCATCTTCTCATTTGGTTTGTTAAGCCAAACTGTTCAGATTTTGGAAATTCTTCAGTCACCTTGTAGATTATCTCTACAAGATCAATTGAACTATTCCAAACTTTAAGCTCTGTAAAATTATGCATCTAATTTTATTATTAATCTTGGTTCTTGACTCTTGTATCTTGGCTCTTATATGAATCATATGCTCTTTGTACAGCATCGCTAAAAGCTCTTGAGGTAATTGTAGCGGCTGTAATTGCATCTACATCACCACCATCTTTTGTAACTAACAAATTATAGGTTGCCGGATTTTTTCCCATAAACTGAAGGGGGAAATCATCTTTTGCAACATCCATTTTGTCACCTAAACCCGGAGTTTCTTTATGACTAACAACCGCTGTATTATTAATTGTACCATCATTTAATAACCCAACCATTATTTCAATTTTACCGCTAAAACCTTTCATTGTCCAAGTTTTAATAGCGGTTCCAATGATCTTGTCATTTTTTGAAGCAATATAATATACCAATGAGTCTTCACCGTCACCCAAACCAACTTTTATAGTTTTTATATTATCGAATACTGGTAGAACTGTTTTAATTGCAGCTTCCAGCTTCTTTTGCTTCGCCAATGCAATTGGTTCCTTTGTTACATTATACACAGCTCCAAGAGCAAGGGCAGCAACAGCTGATACCATAAATAAGGTAACAACCATGTTAATAAAATTTGATTCTCTTTTACTAGCCATTTTTTAACGAATTAATTGTTTAAAGCTACACCAGGTTTAGCACCAAATCTTTTTGGTTTAAAACCTTTATTTATTAATGGTACTGTTGCATTCATTATAAGTATTGCAAATGAAACACCTTCAGGATATGCACCCCACATACGTATAAGAATAGTTAAGAGCCCAACACCAAATCCAAATATAAGCTGACCACCTTTAGTCATTGGTGATGTTACCATATCGGTTGCCATGAAAATTGCTCCAAGTAACATTCCACCTGTTAGCATATGGAATAATGGATCTGCGTAGTGCTCAGGATCAACACCCCAGAATATTCCGGAGAATAATGCTACTGTAAGTAACATAGAAACTGGAATATGCCATGTTATAATCTTCTTCCATAACATAAATATTCCTCCAAGAATAAGCGCCAATGCAGATACTTCACCCATCGAACCTCCCATGTCACCCATTAAACCTTGTGTGTACGAAGGTATTTCTGGAGCTAATTCTGACATAGTTTTATCCGCACCTAATCCCTCCTTGACAATACCAAGTGGGGTTGGACCTGTTACAACATCAGCTAATCCATCTGTAATGGGTGATGGCTTTGGCCATGAAGTCATTTCAACTGGGAATGAAACAAGCAAAAATACTCTTGCAACAAGGGCCGGGTTAAAAACATTTTTACCAAGACCACCGAATGACATTTTTGCCATGCCAATAGCAACCAGTGCACCAATAATAATCATCCAACTGGGTAAATTAGAAGGAAGGTTAAGTGCCAATAGTATAGCTGTTACTAAAGCCGATCCATCGTTAATGGTTAGAGCACCTTTAATTAAATATTTTTGAATTACCCATTCGAAGAATATACAGGCAGCTATGGCTATAAGAAATACTCTGATAGCATCAATCCCAAAAAAATAGATTGAAAAAAGTACAGTTGGAATCATTGCGATTACCACCCCGTACATTATCTTTTTTGTTGACTCATCTCCCTGAATGTGAGGTGAACCTGAAATCGTAAACTTATTCATTTATAATGTATTATTTACTAATTATTCAATAATAATCTATAATCAATTTTGGCTTCGTTTTCTAATTATTTGTCCTACCTTCAGTTTGCCTAACCTTAGGTAATCCAATAGTGGTATCGCAGCAGGACAGCCATATTGACATGATCCACATTCAATGCAGTCCATGATCGATTCATTTTCGGCCATCTCAAAATTACTCAATTTTGCAGCTTTTGATAAGAGGAATGGTTCCAATCCCATGGGACATACATATGTACATTTTGAGCATCTAATGCAAGGACCTTCAACAGTTCTTGAAGACTCTTCTTTTTCCATTAAAAGTATCCCAGATGATCCTTTTACAACCGGTATCTCAAGTGATGTTACTGCCTTCCCCATCATCGGTCCACCACCAATAATTTTACCAGTATTTTCAGGTAAACCCTCGGCAGCTTCAATTAAGTCACTAATTGGAGTTCCAATCCTAGCAAGGAAATTGGATGGCTTTTTTACACCTTTACCTGTAACAGTTACAACTCTTTCAAACAATGGTTTATTCTTTTGAACCGCTTCGTAGACAGCAAATGCGGTACCAACGTTTTGTACTACACAGCCAACTTCAATTGGAAGCTTTCCAGAGGGAACTTCTCTATTGACTGAAGCTTTTATTAATTGTTTTTCACCACCTTGTGGGTATTGAACCTTTAGTGATTGGATTTCAATACCATCATAAGCCTTTGCTAACTCAGTCAAATGTCTTATGGCATCAGGTTTATTATTCTCAATTCCTATGAAAGCCTTTTTAACATTAAGAGCTTCCATTAGTATACGTGTTCCAATAATTATTTCTTGCCCTTTTTCGAGCATCATCCTATGATCAGAAGTAAGGTATGGCTCACACTCAACGCCATTAATAATCAGAAATTCAGCAGTCTTACCTGGAGGTGGCATAAGTTTAACATAGGTTGGGAAAGTTGCTCCACCTAGTCCTACAATTCCTGCATTCTTAACCTTTTCGATTATTTCTTTTGCACTATGGCGGATATCAGTAACTATATCTGTAGAAGTATCAATGCTTTCATCCCATTCATCTCCATCTGTATTAATAATAATGCAAGGACGTTTATATCCTGATCCATCGATGGCATTATCAATTTTAAACACCTTCCCTGAAACAGGTGAGTGAATATTTGTAGAAATAAACCCTCCGGCTTCCGCTAATAATTGACCAACTTTAACCACATCACCTCTTTTTACTATTGGTTTTGATGGTGCTCCCAAGTTCTGGCCCAAAGGAACTATTGCCTGCTTTGGTACTGCAAGGGTTTCGATTGGAGCATTTGAAGATAATTTATTCTCAGCGGGATGAATTCCTCCTAATGCAAAAGTTCGTAATATTCCCATGATATTGGATTTATTCTTTGTTATCTTTATTGTCAATAGTTTTCTCAGTAGTTACTTTTTCAACAGGCTTTTTAGAAACCGGAGCTTCTCCTTCAGTTTTTGTTTTTCTAGCAACCGAACTATCTGACTTTGGCGCTGCTACCTTTGGCTTTGCAGGTCGTGGTTTTCTTGGTTTGAAATTAATTTCATGGATGGCAGTTGTAGGACATACTTCAACACATTTTCTACAAAGCGTGCACTTTTCAAAATCAATGTAAGCTAAGAAACTAGTTATTGTAATTGCATCAAATTTGCATTCTTTCAAACACTTTGAACATCCAATACAAGCAACAGTACAATTCTTCTTGGCAGGAGCCCCTTTTTCCTGATTAATACAAGAAACAAAAATTCGTTTATCTTTTGGACCTTTTTTTCTAAGTTCAATAATGTCTCTTGGGCAAGCTATTACGCAAGCTCCACATGCTGTACACTTGTCATTCACTTCGGGCAACCCTGTTTCAGGGTTCATATGGATTGCATCAAAATCACATGAGTCAACACAATCTCCCAAACCTAAACAGCCATGCATACATCCACCTTCACCAGCATATAAAGCATGGGCAAAAGCACACGAAGTAGCTCCTTCGTAGTCAACTTTCTCAGGAGAATTAGTATGGGATCCATTACAGCGAATTACTGCAATCATTGGAGCTTTAGCCTCTACTTCAAATCCAAGTATTTTGCCCATAGCTTGAGAAACCTCATTTCCACCAACCGGGCAGTTTAAACCTTCAAGATGCCCATTTTCTTTAGCTGAATTTACTGCAGCTTCAGCGTAAGCTCTACAGCCTGGGAAACCACAACCACCACAATTTGCAGATGGAAGAGCTTCTTCAACTTCATCAATTTTTGGGTCTTCAAAAACCTTAAATTTATTGGCAATAAAATACAAGATAATGGCCATTATCAGACCAAGACCGCCAAGTGCGCTAATTGCAATTATTATTATATTATCCACCGGAATCCGTTTTAATTAACTGTTCTAATTTCAAAAAACACAAAAATATAACAAATAGAAATACTTTGAAAAATAGTGGACTAATCAGATGGGGTTGTAAATAGTTAAAAATCAGTAATATATATGCGCATCAGAGAGTGGTTAGCAATCAATTGTGTAATACATATCTGATAATCAGTGCTTTTTGAATGTTGATTAGAAAGGCTCTAAATTAGCTATTTGCATTAATTTAGAAAGATTATGCCCGGATGCTATAATTGAAACGGGTACCCAAATAATTTCTTAGTGTATATAAGGTTATATAATAAGGAAGTAAAAGTAAAAGAGATAATATCCCTGCCATGCCTTCATCCAATCCAACATTAATAAAAATAATTAGTCCAATTAATAATACTAAAAATGGAAAAACATAGCCAAGTAATACTGCCCATGTACCTAGTGATTGTTGCATTTCAATAATTATTGATTGATGTACTTTATAGTCATGAGGGTTGTCAACCAGTACCATTACTGATTTCTCTTCAACATCACTAACAGAGCAAGCTCCTTTAATTTCACATGATGCACAGCCCGAAGTTACCATAATGGCAATTTCAACTTTGTTATCCGTGATTTGTTTTATTACTCCAGGATGTGTTACAATGTTTTTTTTCAAAGTTTATAAATCTTGATTGATGCAACAAAAATATGGAATATTATTATTTTATTGATAAGAATAAAAAAACTAAGGTGTGGAAAGAGATACTGGTAATATTTTGCCATTAAAATACTTGTTGCCAGTAAGGGCGAAATTTGAAATAAACTCAGCCATGTCTTTTGATGTTAGTGGAGCTTGATATCCTGGAAATGCTTCTGCTAACATTTCGGTTTGCACAGCTCCCAACGCTAGTGCATTAACGCTAATGTTTTGTTCCTTAAACTCTTCGGCCATGCATTCGGTAAGTATTGATAATGCTCCTTTACTTGCACTATATAAAGATAGTCCAGGGAACTTTGAGCTACCCTGAAAACCTCCCATACTGCTTATATTTACTATATGCGCATCGTTGGAGAATTTTTGGAATAAAATTTTAACCAAACTAAAAACACTTTTAACATTTGTATTAAAAATATTGTCAAAATCACCATTGGTTAACTCATTGAAAGGCTTGTTTATAAGCAATCCTGCATTGTTTATTAGGATGTCAACACTTTCAAAACTCGAAGAAAATGATGGAAACCATTCTTCAATCGAATTTGAATTGGATAAATCTAACTTATAATGTTTAAATTTTTTGGAGGTTAAAATTGAGTCCTTATCAAAGGATTCGTTACTTCTGGATATGGCGATTACATTGTGACCATCTCTTATGAATTTTTTGCAAAGCTCTAATCCAATTCCTCTACTTGCACCCGTTATAATAATATTCATGCTGGTATTATTAATTTACTTCAAGTTGTTGCATTAATGCATCTGTATCAGTAGCATTTATAGTTAGGGTACCATCGTTATCTACAGTAATTGAAATGTTGTACCGTGGATTATCGTCAGAACCAAATTTGAAATTCATATATGAAGCCCCTTTAATCGTTTCAATGCCATATTCTTTTTTTAATAGTAAAGCATCCTTGTAATCCTGACTCAATGGTATATTAGCTCTTTTTGCGATTTTCTCAGCTTGAATCATTGATTGATTATAATCACCATGATAAACCATAATCACAGAGTTAAACCCTTCAAGATCATTATTTTCAGAAGTTGATTGGCTAAAGTCACTGTCGAATTTCATTCCCGTGGGTTCCGACAATCCTAGTTTTATTGCCCACCTTGGTAACCCAACAACCGGGTTGCTATTAGAGGTTTTGGCCAATTGTCTTCCAATTGTATTATTGATTTTATTTAGCTCTTCTATTGCTTTATCATCAGATATATTTCCATCCATTCTTTGTTGTTCGATTTTATCGATATCCTCCTGCATTTTGTCCATTAAGTCTAAAGTACTATCAATGTTGTCCATTTTTGAAGTAAATGAAGATAGGTTTTGCTGGAAATCCTTTTCGTCTTCCTTGGGAACCTCATCACATGAAATAAATATGGCAAGAGCAAGAATAAAGTATAAAAAGCCAATGGTTCTTTTTTTTCGCATATGGGTAAATTTTATCCAAAAGTATAAAAACAATGAATGTCAAACTTATTTATTGTAAATGTCAGTTAGTATTATTACTTTTGAAATAGTGAAAATATTTCTAAGTTAAAGATTGGTAGTCGATTATAATATTATGTTATTTGCACTATTTGTAATTGTGATATTATGACATTTTTGTTATTAATGACTGTATTCTTTTTGATGTCAATATATCAATCAAGATGAATCGTTTTTAATCTATTTTTGCCAGAGAATTAATTATTTTTCGAAGAAAGAGCAGTTGGTAATGACAGATCATGAGAAAGTAAAAGTATCCGAATTAATAAAACAATCACTTATCGAAGATTTGGGCGATGGAGATCATACTTCATTATCCACAATACCTAAAAATGCTTTGGGCAAGGTAAAACTTATTGCTAAGGATATTGGGATTGTAGCCGGAGTAGAGGTTGCAAAAATGGTATTTCTACAAGTAGATAATTCACTGGAAGTGAAGGTTTTTATTAACGATGGAAGTGCGATAAAGCCAGGTGATTTAATAATGAACATTAAAGGTAAATCGAGGTCGTTATTATCAGCAGAACGAACCGCTTTAAACTTCATTCAGCGAATGAGTGGAATTGCTACTTATACCAATAAAATTCATGGTAAAATTGCTGACCTTAATACTAAGCTTCTGGATACTCGTAAAACTACACCTTGCAACAGGATAGTTGAAAAGCTGGCAGTAAGGATGGGTGGTGGCACAAATCACAGGTTTGGTTTGTACGATATGATAATGATTAAAGATAATCATGTTGATTTTGCTGGGGGAATTGTAAATGCCATCGAATCAACTAATAATTATTTGAACGAACATGGTAAAAATTTAAAAATAGAAATTGAAGTAAGGAATTTTGACGAACTTAATGAAGTTTTAACTCACGGAGGTGTGGATCGAATTATGCTTGATAATTTCACTCCCGAGCAACTCAAAGAAGCAATAAATCTGATTGATGGTAGATATGAAACCGAAGCTTCCGGGGGGATTACAATTGATACAATCCGCAGTTATGCGTTAACAGGGGTAGATTTTATTTCAGTTGGTGCCCTTACACATCAAATTAGCAGTTTAGATTTAAGCCTTCTAACCTTATAAAATATAGATTTGAGAAAGCTGTATAATAACATAAGTCTAAAACTAAACAGGTTAGGTAATAACATTGGGAAAAAACTTAGGATAGTGGTACTCCCTGGTTTTAATGGAATGCCACTATATGATGTGTTGGTTTTCTTTTTTCGTGGATTGTTCAGGGGAGTACTAACCTATCGTGCAGCAGCCATTGCCTATAACTTTTTTTTAGCTTTGGTGCCACTGATATTATTCCTTTTTACACTTATTCCATATGTTACAACAACAAATTTTCAGAGCGAATTACTCGAGTTATTGAACGAAGTAATACCATCAAATATATATTCAATGGTTCAATCAACTTTGGTTGAAATCATCAGTAGGCCAAAGAGTGGGCTTCTATCCCTGGGCTTTTTAATGGCTATATATTTTGCAACAAATGGTGTTGATGCGATCCTAGAAGGTTTTAATCAGAGTTATCATAGAATTAAAACATGGCCTTGGTGGAAACAAAAGTTCTATGCTTTTTTGTTGATGACAGTGATTTCTTTTTTAGGATTTATTTCCATGTTGTTCCTAACATCAGGCAAGCTAATAATAAATACATTGGGGAAATATGAGATAATAACAGGAAATGTTACAATACTGTTACTAATGATTACGCAATGGATTATCATTGTTGCAAATTTGCTATTAAGCGTATCAATACTTTACTATTTTGGACAACGAAAGGAGAATAAGCGATACTATAATTTCTTTTCAGCAGGTTCAATCCTATCTACATCATTATTCATTGTTGGAGGGTTAATACTTAAGGCATATTTCGAGAATTTCTCCAACTACAATGTATTATATGGGTCCATCGGATCTTTAATAATACTTCTGGTATGGTTGTTTTATAATTCACTTATAATCTTGATTGGATTTGAACTAAATACAAGCATAAGAAGATCAAGAGAATTAGCCGAAGCAAGATTGGAATCAAATAAAAAACTTGATGAAGCATAATATATTCCTCATATCAATTTTTGTATTTATTCTCAATAATATGGGGTTCACCCAAAGCAAAACCAATAGTGATTCATTGTTAACTGTATCTGTAAATGAGTTTATCCTGGATTGGCATAAAAATGCTGCTGATGCCAATGAAGAGTATTTTGAAAAGATTGACAATAGTGGAATTTACATTGGGACTGACGCAAGCGAGTTATGGACTAAAGATGAATTTTATAACTGGTCGAAGAAATATTTTGATAATGGCAAAGCATGGGAATTTAGTACCATCATGAGGAATGTTTATTTTTCAGATGATCGACAAATTGCCTGGTTTGATGAGTTGTTAGATACCGGTATGGGAAAGTGCAGAGCATCAGGTGTATTAATTCAAAATGATAAAGGATGGAAAATAGCACACTACCACTTATCAATTACAATTCCCAACGAATCGGTTGAAGAAATAAAGAAAATAATTAATCATTGATCCCGCATATTACAGATTAATAGTCCACTTCTAGTTTTCCTTCTTTTTCCCTTGGTATTTTCTCTTTTTGTGGAATGGTTTTTTCTTTCCAGTGGGTTTTCTTTTGTTGCTTTTGAAGCTGCCTCTAGCAAACTTTGGTTGCTCAGGGTTCCATTCTGGTGCTTGCCCCAATGATGGTGGCAGAGGTATTTTCATAACCTCATTTTCAATAAAATCTTCGATACCTTTAAATTTATACATATCGTCTTCATTTACTAGTGTTAGGGCAACCCCAGTTGAACTGGCACGGGCTGTTCTTCCTATTCGGTGAACATAATCTTCAGCATCACCAGGCACATCATAATTTATTACAAGATCAATATCCTTAATATCGATACCACGACTAAGTACATCGGTTGCAACTAGAACTCTGGTTTTCTTTGCTCTAAAATTCGATAGTACTTCCTCTCTTTTAGTTTGATCCAGAGCAGATGAAATTCCATGAATGCTTTTTTCACTTTTTTTAAGTTCTCTAACTATATCGTTAACTTTAAGTTTGGTAGAACTAAAAATCAGAATGCTATTAAGCTCAGGTTTATCCTTTATTAAGCTGTCGATTAAGGGTGTTTTTTGGGTATCGTAGGTTAAATATGCTGCCTGCAATACTCCTTCAGCTGGTTTCGAAATCTCAATGCTTACTTCTTTTGGTTTAGTAAGAATTTTTGATGCAAGCTGCCTAATCTTAGGTGGCATTGTTGCACTAAACATCAAGGTTTGTCTTTTCTTGGGTAGGTAGTTAATTATTTTAATTATATCGTCATAAAAGCCTATGTCTAACATTCTATCTGCTTCGTCAAGTATTAAGTGTTTAACAGCATTAAATTTAACATAACCCATATTAAGATGTGAAATAAGTCTTCCGGGAGTTGCTACTATAATATCAGCTCCCGAAGTTAAAGCACGTTTTTCACTGTCCCAATCCGAACCGCCTCCACCACCATAAACAGGAATTGATTCAACAGGAGTAAAGTATGTAAAACCTTGTATGGCCTGATCAATTTGAATTGCAAGTTCACGTGTTGGTACAATAATTAACACACTTGTTTCGTGTTTATGATCTTTAGTAAGATTGTCTAAAACCGGAAGTACAAAAGCGGCAGTTTTACCTGTGCCAGTTTGTGCACATGCTATGAGGTCATTTCCGGCAAGTATTTCAGGTACAGCCTTTTCTTGTACTGGTGTAGCTTTCTCGAAGCCCATAAATGCGATAGCTTCAAGCATTTGATCGTTTAGTCCTAGTTCTTTAAAATTCATTGATTGTTTTATTCGCTTTAATGCAAAAATGGGATGTAAATGTGAGGCGAAGTTAACAAAATTTGCGTCCATTGATTTATGGTGCTCTTAGTTATACTTTTATTTAATTTTGTCGACTAATTTTTTTGAGATGAATATTGCAATACTCACCTGTGCCGAAATGCCTAGTATGCTTCCTTATGATCAGAAAGTAATTAGCTTGCTAAATGATAAAGGAGTGAATACGAAAGTTTCTATTTGGGATAAGTTGCTCGATACTGAACCAGATATATTAAACGAATTTGATCTGATTTTATTCAGGACTATATGGGACTACTACAAGAAAGTTGATAAGTTTAATAAACTTCTTGATTATTTAGAAACTTCAGGTGTGAAAGTATTAAATCCAATTGATATTGTAAGATGGAATATGGATAAGAAGTATCTTCTCGAATTACAAAACGAAGGATTCGATATAATCCCAACTATATTTGATTTTGGAGATGGAAATAGCTTCGAAAAAGCATTATCAAAAGGATGGAAAAAGATGATACTAAAGCCAATGATTTCAGCTGGTTCATATCATACTTTTGTTATCAATTCAGATGAAGAGGATAAGTTTAATAATCTTATTGAGGAGCATTATATTAACAGACCTTTTATGCTTCAGGAATTTATTCCGGAAATTTCGTCGGGCGAAATATCTACCATTAAGCTTACCAATCCTTCGCAAAAAAATGATAAAGGTTTTTCTTATTCGATTACTAAAGTACCAAAAAAAGGTGATTACCGTGTTCAGTTTGATTATGGGGGAGTTTATAGTATTGGTAATGTAGACCCTGTAATTCAGAATATTAGTGAGCAAATTACCGAACGGTTTAATGGCAGATTATTGTATCAACGACTTGATGGACTTTGGCGAAATGGTAAGTTTTTAATTATGGAAATTGAGCTTATCGAACCCGATTTATATTTTAATTACTCCGATAAGGCACTAAGCAGTTGGGTAGAAAAACTAATTAATATATAATAGCTGATATACCATGGTCATTCTGAAATTACTGCACTGCCAATACAAGTTTTTTCTTCCATATCATAAATCACAGCAAACTGGCCAGGGGCTATACCGGATATCTTTGTGTCCGAAACTATCTTAAGCTCATCCTCATTTTTCATAAAAATCCCTGAATTAAATTCAGGTTGATGTCGTATTTTAAATTTTATTTTTTTAAGATTACTGTAGCCATGATTGGAATTAAGAAAATGAATATTCTCGATGTTAACATGGTTACTATATCTGGCAATTGGATCATAACCTTTTGAAACAAATACAATATTTTTACTAAGATCCTTTTTTACGACAAACCATGGTCCTCCACTTAATTTTAATCCTCTTCGTTGACCAATGGTATGAAACCAAAAACCTTTATGTTCTCCCAATAGAGTATTTGTTTCCAATTCTCGGATTTCCCCAGGCATTTCACCAACTTGGTTTTTAATGAAATCTGTGTAATTGATTTTGCCAAGAAAGCAGATACCTTGGCTATCGGGCCTGCCTGCACTTGGTAGTTTCATTTCTGTTGCAATATCTCTAACTTTAGATTTTGGAAGTTCGCCAATTGGGAATAATGTCTTTTGTAGTTGGGAATGAGTTATTTGTCCTAAAAAATATGTTTGATCTTTAACTTTATCAGTAGCTGTGCTTAAAAAAACTCCCTCATCAGTTTCATAATTTGTTGCATAATGTCCGGTAGCAATTTTATCAAAATTACCTCCATATTTATCATTAAAAGCACCAAATTTGATTAATAAATTACACATTATATCAGGATTAGGTGTCAAACCTTTTTTTACGTTATCAATGGTGTATTTTACTACCGATGACCAATATTCATTTTGCAGGTCTACAATGTCGAATTTGCAACCATATTTTTTAGCTATCCAAGTTGTTATCTCTATATCTTCTTCAGATGGACAATCCATAAAGGCACTTTGATCTTCCATACCGATTTTGATATAGAATATATGAGGATCAAATCCTTGTTTTTTCAACAAAGGTATCGTAACCGAACTGTCTACTCCTCCTGAAACCAAGGCGGCAATTTTCATAAAAATATTTTTTTGCAAAGGTCGGCAATTTGTTGATTAGTTCTAAATAATTACCATCACTAACTATCAACCATAGTTTTATTATTTTTGAAGATTAATTTTTAATATATAATCCATTATATAATTATATCATGTACGGAAAAATCAAAGATCATCTGGTAAAGGAAATTAAAGACATTCGCGATGCGGGTTTGTATAAAGAAGAAAGAATTATTGTAAGCCCACAACAGGCTGAAATAAAACTAAATACAGGGCAGGAAGTGCTTAACTTTTGTGCTAATAATTACCTGGGACTTTCAAATCATCCTGAATTAATTAAGGCAGCGAAAGAAGGCCTTGATACACATGGTTATGGAATGTCGTCAGTAAGATTTATTTGTGGAACAACAGATTTACATAAGGTACTTGAAAAGAAAATCGCTGATTTTTTTGGTACAGAAGACACAATACTTTATGCAGCTGCTTTTGATGCAAACGGGGGAGTTTTTGAACCAATATTAGGTGCTGAAGACGCCATAATTTCAGATAGCTTAAATCATGCTTCAATAATAGATGGTGTTCGCTTATGTAAGGCACAGCGATATCGCTATCCAAATGCTGATATGGAAGCATTGGAAGAACAACTAATTAAAGCACAAGAGCAACGGTTTAGAATAATAGTAACAGATGGGGTATTTTCAATGGATGGAAATACTGCACCAGTTGACAAGATTGTTGAACTTGCAGAAAAGTATGATGCCATGGTAATGGTAGATGAATGCCACTCGGCAGGTGTTGTTGGTAATACAGGAAGAGGTGTAAGCGAGCATTATAATATAATGGGCAAACTTGATATTATTACAGGTACACTTGGAAAAGCTTTTGGTGGTGCTGTTGGCGGATTTACTACTGGTAAAAAGGAAATAATCGAAATGTTGCGCCAACGTTCACGACCATACTTATTTTCAAATTCATTACCCCCAACAGTTGTTAACGCTGGTATTCGTATGTTTGACATGATGGACGAAAGCAATGATCTTCAGGATAAGCTTCATGAAAATACATCATATTTTATGGAAAAGATGCTGAAAGCTGGTTTTGATATTAAACCAACTCAGTCAGCAATATGTGCGGTAATGCTTTATGATGCAAAATTATCGCAGGATATGGCAGCTAAACTACTTGAAGAAGGAATTTATGTAATAGGTTTTTATTTCCCTGTTGTTCCCAAAGGTGAAGCACGTATACGAGTTCAGCTTTCTGCTGGTCATGAAAGGGAGCATTTAGACAAAGCCATTGCAGCTTTTATTAAAGTAGGTAAAGATTTAAATGTTATTAAATAGTTGAAGGTGAGTGGTAAATCGAAATTTAGATTTACCACTTGCATTTCATTATTCACCACTCATCTAGCTCAATGATTTTTGGTATAGGTACAGATATAATAGAAGTTAGTCGTATGGAAAAGCACTTGGAAAACAACAGTGCTTTAATGAAAAAATTATATACCGAATCTGAACAAAAGTATTGCAGCAAGGGAAAAATAACCCAATATCAGTGTTTTGCTGCGAGGTTTGCAGCCAAGGAAGCATTTTTTAAAGCTCTTGGTACTGGATACCGTTATGGAATGGCTTTTCATGAGATTGAAGTGTTAAATGATGAGTTAGGTAAACCATTCATAAATCCACACGGCAAGGTAAAAGAATACCTTGAAGAGCAAAAAATTAGCAGTATTCATCTATCTATTTCACACGTAAAAGAGATGGCCAATGCTTTTGTTGTACTTGAAAAATAGCAGCTATTTGTTGTGAGTAGTTAGGAATTGATAGTCAATAAGTTCTCTTTTCATGCCTCCCGTACTTGATGCGAACAATGCAGTTTCGTAAACTAAACCAAATCCCTTTGAGTAAAATGAGTGACCGTTAAACTCAAATTCAAAGTTTTCTTTCTTTCTGAAAAATGATAACTTGTTATCTAAACATGTGAAGGTTCTAAATGGGAGTTCTACAACTATTGGATCTTCTTGCATCTTATAATACCAATGATAAATTGTATCATTGTCACTAATTACAAATTCTTCATTAAAAATAGTTGAAAAATCCTTGTTTGAGAATCTAACTTTACCGTAATTGTCAACAATGTAATCCAAGGAATCTCTTAAAAAATGTGGCTCAGAGCCAACTAATTTCTTTCCTTCTATCTTGAAATAGGTTAGTCCATTAATAAGTGTGTCTTTGGCCACAATATTTGTGTCGATACTAGTATAATCGCAATTTTCCCATGTTGAATCACAGGATGATGTTTGATAAATCCATAAATTACCCACAGTTAGTGGATAAT
Organism: Bacteroidota bacterium; assembly: GCA_016845105.1. Lineage (GTDB taxonomy): Bacteria > Bacteroidota > Bacteroidia > Bacteroidales > F082. The sequence continues at coordinate 21,005 of JAERTF010000107.1, forward strand.
ATGCCAGTACAGATTCCTGTTTTATAGGATCAGCTGTATTGCCCTTATTATTGCATGAAACTAAAGATGCAATTGTAATTGTGGCGATAATTATTATACGATTCATAATATTGGTTTTTATTTGGATAAAAATGAAGCGTAGATATATTAATAGGCTAAATGTTTTAACAAAAAACGATGTAATCTGTTACTTATTATGATCCTTCAGAAAAAAAAACGAATTTTTATCAATGCTATCTTTGATTCCAGTGAAATTAAATTTAATAGCTTTGATTAACTTTTCATTTGAATAATAATAATTCTGATTTGCTGTTTCTGCTGTTTCTTTTGTAATCGTTGGTTTAGTTCTGGAGAAAACACCCTTAAACCATAGCATTCTCCATACAACTTCACTCATAAATCTTGTAGCTTTATATTTTGGAGGAGTTACACCAAGAGCTTGCGAAATCATATTGAAGAAATCTCGGTAACTTATATTTTCTGAATTTACAATAAATCGCTCTCCAGAAATTGTGCTTTTCATAAGTTGGATCATAGTTTTCGCAACATCTTCAACATCAACAAAACCATTTGACCCTTTTGTGTAAAACTTAAGGCCATTGTACATTGTAGTAAATAGTTTGGAACTGCCTGTTTTCCAGTCTCCGGGGCCAATTATAATTGAAGGGTTTATTATTACTGCATTAAGTCCCTCTGCAATCCCTCTCCATACCTCCATTTCAGCATGATATTTACTTGTTGAATATACAGAAGATTTTTTCGAGTTCCAGTGAGTTTCTTCGGTAACAATTCCATCGTTGTCAGCTCGTCCAAGCGCACCAATCGAACTCACATGGATTAATTTTCTGATTCCACTTTCAAGGGAAGCATTTACAATATTTGTAGTTCCTTTTACATTAGTAACTATCAAGCTTTCTTTATCAGATGATTGAAATGATACTTCAGCAGCAGTATGATAAACCTGATCAATTTTTAACATTGCGTCAATTAATGACGAATAATCGAGTATATCACCATCAACCCAATCGATTTTTTCAAATAGACTTTTATAATCCTTTGAATAATATGAAAAAACCTTCTTGGTTTTGGAAACATCAGATTTTGTGCGTTTTAGCGCTCTAGGATTTTCTCCAGAAACTACGAGTTGATAGAGCAAATGTGCTCCAACCAATCCGGTACCACCTGTTACAAGTATCATACTACAAAAGTAGTAAGTAAATAATTACTAATAATTTGATTATTGTAAAAAGATTTATTTCTATTAATAGTCATGCATAAACAGATATGATATTGTTATACTTTTGTTGTATAATTTCAAGTATGATTAGTTATAGCGAACCCCTTTTCCGACCACCAAGTGAGGCAAGGTCGTTAATAATACAAACCACCATTGGATGTTCATGGAATAGATGTGCTTTTTGCGAAATGTATACCTCTAAGAAATTTCGTGTTAGGAAGCAAGAAGATATTTTTAATGAGATTGATGGGATGAAACCCTATTCAAGTCAAATACATAAGGTTTTTTTGGCTGATGGAAATGCAATGGTATTGTCCTATGATAAACTAATGAGGATAATTGATAAGCTTAACAATGTTTTTCCAAAATTGACCCGAATATCAGCATATGCCTTACCAAAAGACCTTAGCTCTAAATCGACCCATGAACTTAAATCACTTTCCGATTCAGGCTTAAAACTATTATACACGGGAATAGAAACTGGGGATAATGAATTATTGAAGATTATTAATAAGGGAGAGACCTACAATTCAACTGTAGACTCACTTATCAAAGCCAGAAACTCAGGGTTAAAACTATCTGTTATGATTTTGAATGGCTTGGGCGGAAATAATTATACTGAGCAACATGCTCTTAACTCAGCCAATGCTGTTAATGACATATCACCTGAGTATTTGTCAACATTGGTACTAAGTTTCCCATATGGTATTGACCATTATAAGAAGAAATTCAATGGCAGTTTTGTGGAAATGGACCAGATGCAACTTATTGCTGAAATGGGTCAGTTTTTAAATAAATTGGATCTTGAAAATACTATTTTTAGAAGCGATCATGCATCAAACTATTTAATACTCAAAGGTATACTGAATCGTGATAAAAAAAAGCTGCTATCTAATATTTCTGATGTGCTATCCAGCAAGGATTATACTGGTCTTAGGCCTGAATGGATGAGGGGTTTGTAGTATTACTGGTGATAACAATGGGATCAGTTTTATTTATTCCGAGCAAGGATGCAGCTTTACCTTTATTTATTGATATTTCCAGAATATCATTACTTGTAAATAATGCAACAATTTCACCAGGTCGAACGTCACCATACGAATCGTGCAATTCGGTAACCTTATATTTTTGAGATCGAAAAGAAATTTCAAAACCAGAAGAAGAAACAAACTTCTTAAACTCTTCCTTTGTAATATTTGTAATTAGATTTTGATAATTATCAATATGGATTATCATTCCCTTTAACGAATTTTCAATTATTACAGGTTTGAATAGTAGTTTATTTTTAATGTCGTTTTTTTCTGGTCCCAATTCACTAGCTGGATCTCCTTTTGATAAATGTGCAGCTGCCTTTGCAAATCTATCTCTGCTTGAAAATGTATGATTAGAAGACTCAAGGGGGATATCTAACTCATAAATTTTATCTGGCTCACTGTCAAAAATAAGAGAGAATATACCATCATCTGTGCCTATGAAATAGTGTTTATTATAATATGCAACTATATGCATATCCTTTAAAGATTCTTCGGTGTTGATGCCAATAATATGTATTGTACCATCCGGAAAACTCATTGCAGCATTTTTCAGAATATAGGCAGCTTCAGCAGAATCAAAAGGTTGAATTTGATGAGTGATATCAACAATTTGAGCTTGAGGATGAAATTTATATATCATTCCCTTTACGGCTGCAACATAGTAATCACTAGTTCCCCAATCACTAATCAATGTAATCATCCCCATCCCTTATTCAATATTCAAATTGTTGTTATCAAGTGATATTAACTCATATACCTCTATAATAAGACACTTGTTATCAAGATTATCACCAAATATTATTAAAAATCAAAATTATAAAAATTGCCACTCTGATAAGAGTATTTTTTTAATATTTTTGAAAGATATTCTATAATAATTACTAGCACTGTTAAGTATATGAGCGAGAGGGTTATACGGTTAGATTTGGGTAGTCCATTGGAATTTTTCGGGCCAGGTGATAGTAATTTAAACCTTATTAAATCGGCATTTCCAAAATTGAAGATTATTGTTCGAGGAGATATTATTAAACTAATAGGTACTGAGAATGATATAGTTACTTTTGAGAAGAGGTTGGATTTATTGGTAATCCAATTCGATAGATTTGGTAAGATTAATGAGGATGTTGTAACAAGGATTATGGGTGAAGATTCTGAAGAAAACGGGTCTGTTGATAAGTCTGATTCAGATGTTTTAGTATACGGTAGACATGGTAAACTAATTAAAGCGCTTACAATCAATCAAAAAAGAATGGTTGAAAGTTGTGATAAAAATGACTTAGTTTTTGCAATAGGTCCTGCTGGTACAGGAAAAACTTATACTGCTGTTGCAATGGCTGTAAGGGCATTAAAAAATAAAGAGGTAAAAAAAATTATTCTTGCACGTCCTGCAATTGAAGCTGGTGAAAGCCTTGGTTTTTTACCAGGAGATATGAAAGATAAACTCGATCCGTATCTACAACCTTTATATGATGCGCTTCGTGATATGTTACCAACTCAAAAGTTTCTATCATATCTTGAGGATGATACCATTGAGGTAGCGCCTTTAGCTTTTATGAGGGGTAGAACATTAAGCAATGCATATGCGATATTAGATGAGGCACAGAATGCAACTGAAAGTCAATTGAAAATGTTCTTAACCAGAATGGGAAAGTCTTCAAAATTCATTGTGACAGGAGATATTACTCAAATTGATTTACCTCGACAGAAGCTCTCAGGCTTATTGCAAGCCCATAAATTACTTTCGGGAATTAAGGGTGTTGAGTTTATACAACTTGACGGTCGTGATGTTGTTAGACATAAGTTAGTAACAAGAATAATTGAAGCATATAATAAAACTGATGATAAAAAAAAAGTGAAGTCATGAAAGAAGCAATAACCAGAACAGATTTTAATTTTCCAAATCAAAAAAATGTTTACCATGGGAAAGTACGTGATGTATACAATATTGGCGAAAAATTGCTAGTAATGATCGCGAGTGATAGGATTTCAGCATTTGATGTTGTTTTGCCCGAGGGCATCCCTTACAAAGGTCAGGTACTTAATCAAATAGCAGCTAAATTTTTAGATGCAACAGCAGATATCGTTCCGAACTGGAAAATGGCAACACCAGATCCAATGGTAACAGTTGGACATTATTGTATTCCATTCCCGGTTGAGATGATTATTAGAGGTTATTTAACAGGTAGTAGTTGGCGTACATATAAAACAGGCGCAAGACAAATTTGTGGAGTACCTGTTCCCGATGGTCTTAAAGAGCACCAACGTTTTCCCGAGCCCATTGTTACTCCTACCACAAAGGCCGACCAAGGTGGACATGATGAGGATATCTCGAAAGAAGAGATTATTGAGCAAGGATTAGTTAGTGTTGAGGACTATGAAAAACTTGAAAAATATACCAAGCAACTGTTTCAAAGAGGTTCTGAAATAGCAGCAGAGAAAGGATTAATACTTGTTGATACAAAGTATGAGTTTGGTAAAGTTGGAGATCAGATTTATTTGATTGATGAAATTCATACACCCGATTCTTCAAGATATTTTTATGCTGATAAGTATGAAGAGAGGTTCGAAAAAGGAGAACAACAGAAGCAACTATCAAAAGAGTTTGTTAGAGAATGGTTGATGGAAAATGGTTTTCAGGGTAAGGAAGGTCAAGAAGTTCCTGAAATGACAAAGGAAATTGTTACTAGTATTTCCAACCGTTATATCGAATTATATGAGCAGGTTACCGGAGAAAAATTTGAAAAGACACCTTCTAATGATGTTCTTGACAGAATAGAGAAAAACATTAATACATTTTTGGAGAAGAATTAGGAATTGATAGATTGGAAAGTATCTCACATATAGATTAGTTGCAATAATAAGGTTGTATTTTTGTTTGAGTGGGAAACTGTTTACAGGTATTACTTTTTATTACTGTTGATAAAAACTTTATTAAAAAGTACTGTATACACTGATGTACACTGTTTTTTTTCTAAATTTACGGACTCAGCTAATTATTGCTAATTAAAACATCACTTTATGTTGAAGTTTATAATTAAATCATACTCGCTTATTTTAGTTTTTGCTCTGCTTGGTTCTCAAGTTCAGGTATTTAGCCAGAATAATTGTGATGATCAAGATGATACTGATTTGGTAAATTTTTCGTCGTTAAGTCCTGTACAATCTGAGATTGTTGATCTAAGGGGTTGGGCAAAGCAGGATAATGGTAGCTGGCTTTCAGCACCTAACCGAATACCTTTTACAGATGAGAAGACCAATAAGGGTACTGGTGGGGAGAGAAAATTGGGTCAGGATAATATAATTGCGCTTCAGCTTCGAAAGGTAATGGTTGGTAATAAGCAGTATAATGTTATTGTAAAAAGATATTATGATGGGGATTATGAGTTTCCCGTTCTGCATGAGAAATGGCGTGGCTACAAATCATTGGATTTTTTCGTTTTCCCAAGTTATAAATTAGAAGAGATTCTCCCAAATGAGATACCTTTTAATGAGCAATATGCTGTTAATTTGCAGCTTTATGCAAGAGGCACTGTAAAAGATTATGAAAGTAAATATGTTCATGTAGATGATGAGATTGTTGCTGCTATACAGCGTGTTGAGAGGGGTGAAATAGTAAACGATTGGAATATTGTATTTGCTGTTTTCCCAATAAAAAATGGTGATAATGAGGTTGTTAGATTTAAGTTGATAAAATCTTTTAATAAAGCTTATTTAGCTAGTTTTTATACTGCACCTTCAAATTGGGAGAAGAATTTTGAAATGACGTTTTATGAAACTAATTTTTTTAGATTCAAATCCTTTATACGGGATGCCCAAGAATATGTATTAGATGTAACAGAGAATATAGACCAATTATCCGTTGAAGGCGCATATGAGAATAATTATAATTGGGGAATCTTAAAATACCAAATGGGTGACTGGCCAACGGCAATTGATTATTTTAATGAAGCTCTTAAAATTAATCCTGAACCCAATGACTTCTTAATTTACTCTTTTAGGGGAAATGCTAGAAGCAAGATGAGACGATATAATGATGCAATTGATGATTTTGATAAGGCCTTGGATATGAAGCCGAAAGATATTATGGATTACTCGAATTGGGTGAAAAATTATTTCAATCGTGGTGTTGCAAAGTATTATCTTGAAGATTTAGGAGGCGCTTGTAGAGATTGGAATAAAGCACTTGAATTAGGCTTTGGCCAAGCCCATGATTTTATAATGGATTATTGTGAATAGTAAGAAGGAATAGGTCATATGCCCAAAGGAATTTCATTTAAAATATTTTTCACTTTTTTAATCATTGTATTTGCATTATATGGGTATGGGCAGGCTCCAAAATCTAAGAAGCAGAAATCAGCTGGCGATTGGCAGATAAATTACAACATTGGCTTCACTCAGTTTTATGGTGATGCAAGTAATAATGGATATTTCAAAAAATTCTCCGGTGAAATAGCGTTTGCTACAGGAGTAAATGTTAGGAGATATTTTAATTCAACTTTTGGTCTAGGGTTAAATTTGTGGTTCTCAGGACTTAAGAGTCATAAGGATAAAAGTGCCACAGGCATTCCTGTTAACTTCCATTTAACGGGTAATTATTTCGACGGTAACATACATCTACTTGTAGATTTTAATAATTTGTTTTGGGGACCTAGTTCGCGCAAATTTTCGGTATATGGTACAATAGGTTTGGGATATGGATCATGGAATACACAGTTAGCAGATTCTCTTTCTGGTTTGGTTATTAATAGTGGCGATGCAATTGGTGATATAACCTTTAAAAAGGGAGGTGCTGTAATTCCAGTTGGGTTTGGTGTTAATTATATGATTAACAATAATTGGGCTGTTAATTTTGAGATGAATTTGAGAACAGTATTGAATGATGATGTTGATGTTTGGAGAGATGGTTTTAAATATGATCAACCCTTGTATACCAGTTTTGGTGTTTCTTATTTCTTTAACCGAAATGTTGTAACCAAAAACAAGACGAAAAGAAAACCTAAGAAAACTGTTGTTAATAAGCCTCTTGAGCCAGTTGTACCATTATATGATTATAGATTACAATCACCCGAAAAAGCATCAGGTTCCACAAGTTCAGATGTAATTCTAATTGAACCTCCGGAAAAAAGTAACAAAGTTCCAGATGTGGGAGTGGTTTTTCGTGTACAAATATTTGCTGTTCGCAATAATCTGCCATCAATCAGATCCTTGCAAGATAGATTTAATATTTCAGGAAGTGTTTTTGAAAACTATCAAGATGGTATTCATAGGTACTCAACTGGTGAATTTAATAATTATCAAGATGCCCTCCGATATAGCTATGTGCTTAAAGATAAGGGTGTTTATGATGCATTTGTAGTAGCGTATAAAGATAATAGAAGAATACCAATTACCCCCAAAATGAAGGAGCGATAGAAGAATTATTTTAGTTTGTACATCGTATTTTTTGGTACACTTTTTCTAAAAGCCGAGAAAATTATTCATTAATTACTCTCCTTTAGTCATTTAATTTCGATAAATGAAAAAAAAACTTCAAAAAAACTTAAAACTAATTGATATAAGTATACCTTTGCAAAATATCTAATTATTAAATTTTTAACAATGAATAAAGGCACAGTAAAATTCTTCAACGAATCAAAAGGTTTTGGTTTTATCACAGATGAGGACTCAAACAATGAATATTTTGTACATATTACAGGATTAATCGACAAGATTAATGAAGGTGACTATGTAGAATTTGAATTGAAAGAAGGAAAAAAAGGTTTAAATGCTGTAAACGTAAAAGTAGTTTAAGTAGCATTAATCTTTATGAAGATATTTAAGCCTGTCAAATTATTGACGGGCTTTTTTGTTGCCCTATTCCAAATAAATCTCTTTACCAATTGGTACAATTTTTTTATTGGATACGATTGTTGGTAGATACCTAATACCCATTCCCATATTTTTAAATAGCGCTGTGCCATCCTCATCCAAAAACGCCCATTCTATGGGTTTCCATTCTTCATCGTTATAAACTGATAGGTAAACTAATGTTGATGTATCATCAATGCCAATATTTATGTTTTTGGTAGGAATATATTCATTGGTAACATCAATGTAGTTAAAGTTACCCAAAAAGCTTGGAGTATGTGTTTTTTTATCTTTAACAGTGAATAGGCCTGAGGGATTACTCGTATGTATTCGCCGATAAATTTTTGCAACTTTTCCTTTTTTATATGGATTGATATTATTATCGGGATTGGTAAGATGAATTTTATCGTTATTCGGAAGTATAACAGTTGTTGAGTAATAGCCCAATACTGAGTCGCAAAAATATGGTGTATAATCAAGTACCGCAGCAATCCCAAGACTTCTAAACACTTTTATCTTATATATATTAATGTCACGAAGATCACCCGAACGGCTTTCTTCAGTTTGTTTGATTGTTTGAGGATTGGGAGCCAATACTAACCGTTCATCATAATTTAAATATGAGTTAATTTTATCATTTAATTCATATACTATTTCTAATAACGTACTTGAATCAGCTAGAATATTTGCATATTTTTTTCTAAACAGGTCCAAGTAAAGCTCAGGTTCTTCATTTGCCACACGGTATGGGAGAATGTAATTGTAATACGTTTCAATATCATAATCCAATAGCAGATTATTGTTTTTCCAATTGTTGTATGATAAGTTTATATGATTAATTAAAAAATCAGGGCCGATATGTTTAAAATCGAGCCAAATTGAATCGGTTTCGTATTTTAGATCACCAACAACTCTTTCAATCGAATCTCTCAGGAGTTTTATTGTGGTCAAATTTGGGTAATTCTTTATATTTAATTCGATGGGATTATCTAATGTATCATACAATGATTGCTTAATAGTATAGTTTATATCTAAATTTTCAATTAGAAAATATGCAGAATTAAGTTTGATTGAATCCTTTGGCTTTTGAAATTCAAGTATTACACTCATAAGTCCTGGCTTAAAAATGCTTGAATTATTCAGTATCTCCTGTGTTTTTGCTGGAATACCGGGTTTCTTACTTTTTAAACAGCTAATAAGAAAAACTGAGATGATTACGAAAACCAAGAATAGTATTTTTGATAAAAATCGCAAAACCAAATATATAAGGTGGGTTAGGTTTTACTTAAATTAATAAAAATTGTTACGGTAAAATGTACTAAATTTCCTTTAGTGATTTTTCCGGAAGCCAACCAACACTTCCGTTTTTTATCTTTATTTCAACCCAATTATCAATTTTATCAGTAATTAAAACCTTTGTGCCTTCATGAATTACAAATAAATCAACCGCATTTTGGGTAGGAGAACTTTTTACTGTTATCGATGGTGTAAAAATTATGCCTTCTTTATGATCGATACTAAAGTAATATTTCTGCGCAGCAAGTGATGTTGAGATAATAGTTATTAAAAGCAACAATAAGCCAATATAAAATGAAATTTTCCTATTACTTCGATTATGAGATAAGATAAATAGCCCAATAGTAATGACTAGTAATGTAAAAACTATTAAAGAAAAAATTGCCCATTGGTCGGTGTCAAGAAAATTGTAAAAGAAATCCCACCATTTTTTATAGAAAAGTTCAGGAACCTTATCTATTTTATCGACTATCATGCTGTTGGCAATATTAAGGTTGTAGTTAATGCTTTCATCTTTTGGAAGAAGCTTTTTTGCCTTTTCATAATATAGAATTGCTGAAGCTATGTCATTGTTTTTGAAATAGGCGTTTCCGGTATTGTAATATAATTCTCCTGACTCTAAACCTAAATCTATTATTTGCTGGTAAGTGGATAGTGCTGAATCATATAAACCTTGATTGTATGCATTGTTGCCTTTTATTGCCAGGGAGTCGGGAGTGATTGCAAATCCAATTGAATTAATAGCACTCAATGCAACAATAACAATATATTTTAATAACTTAAAACTCATATTATTAGTTTTTTAATGCTTTTTCAGCTTGCATTATAGCAACTACAGATTCGTTATAAATGCTTTCCATTTTGTCACTTGAATCTCCTGGAGCAAATCTGGCAAATTCAATATTGTTAAGTGTATTAATAAAACTCTCTGTAACAATATCTTCAACACCTTTATTCTTTAACATATCCGCAACAGTATCAATAGACAATTCTGATTGTTTCAATGCAAATTTATCAGCAATATAACCCCATAGAGCTTGAGCAATTTCATCATAGTATGCTTTATCGTTACCAGCAACTTTAAATTTCTCAGCAGTACGAAGTTTGTTTTTAGCAACTTTATTTGCTTTTCTGTTTTTTAATAATCCAACGTTTGATTTCCTTTTTTCCAATCTCCTAACTATTACTACTATAATAATCATTAATAAAACTGGAATTAATAGAAAGATGAAAAACCTCTTGGAAAGGAATAAGTAATTTCCTTTCTCCTGAAAATCATTTGCAATGGTTTTAATATGCTGAATATCTTGACCAATAAATCTAATATCCTCCTGTGCTGATGAACTATAGGAAATACCATTTGATGTGGCTTCTCCTTTTGCAACTGTAATATTATAATTTTCAGATGATATGCTATGATACTTATTATCAGCTGGATTGAAGTAGCTTAGAACGAAGGGCTTAATATCAAAATCTCCGCCATTCCTAGGTATCGCAAGATATTCAAATTTCTTTTTGCCAGAAATACCCGAATTATTAGTTTTAATATTACTGGTTATTTTTGGATCAAAGCTCTCAAAATCAACAGGAAATTTAATATCAGGTGCATCTATTAATTCAAGGTTTCCCTTTCCTGATATTGTAAAGGTAAGTGTAAGAGCATCATTGGCAACAAGTTTTGTGCGGTCGATTCGGCTACTCAATCTAAAATCACCTACAGCACCTTTAAATCCAGCTGGTTTATCTTTTTGTGGTAAAGCTTTAACATTAATAGTAATGGGATTGGACTTAATCACTGTATTTACATTTTTAACATTTCTGTTGAAAAAAGGGTCATTAAAAAAATCTTCAAATGGATCGCGCCCACGTTTTCTTTTATTTTGAACACGTAACTGTACAGTGCACTCCATTTCAGTTGGTTCAATGATAAGTTTGCCGGTTTTTTGAGGAAAAATTGCAAATTTATTTATTACAGCAACCACATACTCTTCTCCATTAATTACTTCGGTACTTTGTTGGTATTGTTTGTTCTCTTCCAATAAACTCTTCGACCAAAACCCTTGAAATGATGATAGCTTCTTAACCATTAAGTTTGAAACAGGAACTTTTGTGTAAATACGATAGGTTAACAGTACTTGCTCCCCAATATATGGCTTAGTGTTACTTACTGTTGCCCTAATATAAACATCATCATCCTGAAGTACCCCGGGATCTTTTGCCTGCTGGCTACTTTTGTTGCTTCCTCCATTTGTTGCAGTATTTTTAACAACCTTGATATTAATGCTATTTGATTGTACTTTTTTTCGATCAACTATGGCTGTTGCAGGATTAATAGTTACATCTCCTTCCTTGGTAGCTTGTACAACATATGTGTATGTCAAGGAATAGGATTGTGTCATTTTCCCATTAACATACTGCACACTTGAATTGGAAGATGTGCTAGGCCCAGATAGAACTTGAAGAGAGCCAAAGTTGGGTGAACGAAAATTATCTGCATCCTTATTTATTTCATAAACAACTCTAAAGCGTTCTCCAACCTTAGCAACTTGTTTAGCTGTACCCATAAAACGTATCTGATCATCCGCAAGTCCCATTAGGGTTGACGCAATAAATAATGATATTATAAAAATCCTATTTATCATACAGTATACATATTACACGAGTAATCTAATTACATATCATTAACAAAAAATATTCCATCTTAGTATATGTCATGTTCTTTAGTTTATCACTATAAATATATGTCACAAAGTCAAACTTATCTACCAATCAATATCACTTTTTCTACCTTTAGCTGCTTTAGCCTTCTGCTTTTGTAACTTTTGCAGCGTTTTCTTCTCATCATTTTGAAGTGCATCTAACATACGTTGAGCATCTTGTTTTGATATTTGCTGAGGTTTTTGTTGTTGCTTTTGATCCTTTTTTTGATCTCCTTTATCTTGATTATTTTTATCCTGATCCTGTTTGTCTTTGTTTTGATCATCTTTATTTTCCTGATCTTTCTTATCCTGATCCTTTTTATCTTTATCTTTATTTTGATCTTTGTTCTCTTGGTCTTTTTTATCTTGATCCTTATTTTGATCCTGTTGTTGCTGCTGTTGTTGCTGTTGTTTTAATTTTTTTCTTGCATACTCAAGATTGTACTTTGCATTTTTGTCAGTTGGATTAAGGCGAAGTGAATTTTTAAATGCATCCACACTTTCCTGAAATTTATTTTCTTTCATTGTGGTATTACCCAGATTATAATAAGCAGCAGCCTTTTCTTCTCTAGTTGTCTTTCTTTCTATCACCTCAGAAAATAGTTTTTTAGATTCCTCATAGTTTTTTTGCTCGTACATAGCATCACCAAGGTTAAAAGTGCCTTTTGCATAACCTGGTTTCTCCATTAGTGCCTTGCGGTATTCTTTTTCAGCATCCTGATACTTACCTTCCTTATATTCGCTATTACCCTTTCGGACTCTTTTTTTCTCTTGCTGAGAATATCCCGAGGTGATAGTTAAAGTAGTTATTATAAGTATTAAAATAGTTCGCATAGTTTTATTATTTCTTGCCGAAGAAATCAAACTTTTTAGTCCATCTTGTTTTTCTGTCGGCAATAAGTAATTCAATTATTAACATTAGAATAGCTATACCAAGGAAGATTTGAAATCGATCTTCATAATCAGTAAATTGTCTGGTTTCTATTTCTTTTTTATCAATTTCATTAATATCATCGAAAATTCTTTTCAATCCTGAGCTTGCATTATTAGCTCTGGCATATGCACCTCCACCTGCAGCAGCTATCTGACGAAGCATGTCCTCATTAAGCTTTGTTATTACTGTAGTGTTTTTCTTATCTTTTTTAAAACCTGTTTGTGTACCATATTGATTATACATTGGTATAGGAGCTCCTTCTGGCAAACCCATTCCAATTGTATAAACGCTTATTCCAAGTTCATTGGCAGTTTTTGCGGCTTCAAGTGCATCATCTTCGTGATTCTCACCATCTGTAATAACTATTATTGCTTTATTGTGTTCTGTTTCGCCAAAACTAATTGTAGCCATTTCTATTGCTTCGCCAATTGCCGTACCCTGTGTTGGGACAATTTTGGTATCAACAGCGGATAAAAATAGTTTTGCAGCCGAATAGTCAGTAGTAAGTGGTAGTTGTTTGTATGCATTTCCAGCAAATATGATTATGCCAACCCTATCTCCCTGAAGTTTGTCAACCAATGTAGAAATTGCAAGTTTCGACCTTTCGAGGCGGTTTGGCTTTATATCTTCTGCAAGCATAGAGTTTGATACATCAAGAACCAAATACAGGTCTATACCTTCGCGTTTAACTTTTTCGAGTTTAGAGCCAATTTGTGGGTCAACTATTCCAATAATAATAAACGCAGTTGCCATTAATACAATAACAAACTTCAATACAGGTTTTGACGAAGAAAACTCTGGCATTAGTTTTTCTATCAATTTGCTATCACCAAATCTGTTTTTTGCATTTTTAACCCAAGATCTGTAAAGCCAGAATATGACTATAAATACAAGCAAAATCGCCAGTAGAATAAAGTATTCGTTATTTGCGAATTTTATCATTTTCTATTTTTGATAATACGTCATTAATTCAATTGTCTAATATAATAAATTAGGTAAATTTTCTAAATACCATATATCTAAGTAAAATCTCCAATGAAAAAAGGGCAAGTGCAAGTAGTGCAAATGGCAAAAATGCCTCATGCTTTTTTCTAAACTCCTGAACATCAATTTTTGATTTTTCAAGAGTATCAATTTCCTTATATATTTCTTTTAATTTCTTATTATTATCTGCTCTAAAGTATCGTCCGCCTGTGATACCTGCAATTTTTTCAAGTAGCTCTTCATCTATTTGTACCTTCATTTGCTGCATTTGAATCCCAAACGGTGTTTGAACAGGGTAGGGTGCTGTTCCCATCGAACCAATACCTATTGTATAAACCCTAATTCCAAACATTTGAGCCATTTCGGCGGCAGAAATTGGATCCACAGAACCTGAGTTGTTTACGCCGTCAGTAATAAGAATTATTACCTTGGATATTGCATCAGAATCCTTCAACCTACTAACTGATGTTGCAAGCCCATCACCAATAGCAGTTCCATCTTCAATCATTCCACTCTTAACTTCTTCAAAAATATTTGATATCATCTGGTGGTCAGTTGTTAACGGCACTTGAGTAAATGCCTCACCACTAAAAATTACTAAACTAACCCTGTCATTGGGTCTTTTCGCAATAAATTCAGCGGCAACATCTTTGGCTGCTTCCAGTCGATCTGGAGTAAAATCACGAGCAAGCATACTTCCTGAAACATCAATTGACATAACAATATCTATACCTTCTATGTGTACATTTTGCTTTGTTGAAATTGATTGGGGGCGTGCTAAAGCAACAATAAATAATGCTATGGCAAAAATCCTTAGTAAAAATAGCCCATGAATAAGCCATGTTTTTGGTGATTGAGATATACCAGAAAACTCCTGAATACCAGAAAAACGCAAATTTGCATTGGTTTTTTTATTATTAAACCAATACCAAACTATTAGTAAAGGAATTACTAGCAGTATATATAAATATTCAGGGTTTGCCCAATTATCAATATTTAACATTTACTCGCTTTCTTTTAGTTTTGATTCTTCTGTTTTTTCAATTGAAGGTTCTGCTACAACTTTCTTTGTTTCATTTACAAAATCAACACAATGTGTTAAACCTAAGTCGTTTTCAAGTGCCGTTGGTACAGCTTTGGCAAATTTCACAAGATCCGATAGATTCAAAACATTTTCGATTTTGCCCATTGCATCTTTATTTATGCTATGATTTTGTAATTCAGTGATAATCTCGTAACTGGTCATCTCAGGTGCATCAAAATTATAGCGGTTTTGTAAATATTCTCTTGTAATATCTGTAAGTTCTGTATAGTATCTTTTCAGTTTTCCTGATTGCCAGACCTTGGCTAATCTTAATTCTTCCAGTTGATTTATAGCCAGAATATGAGGCGGTATAATTGGTTTAGGTTTGCGTTTGAAAATAGGTTGTTTTTTCTTTCTTCTGATGAAATAAAAAATCAATAGCACTATAATAATAATTCCAGCAGTTGAAACAATTATCCATGGAAGTACTTCTGCCAATGTATAAGGTTCTTTTATGGGGCCGATTAATGGCTTGAATGCCTGAGAAGTATCAACTTCCGGAACAAATACTTGTAGAAAAAGTACTCCTGTAGATGTTGAATAGATTGTTGAGTCATCTTTAAAACCAAACTTAAAATCAATTGGGGGAATTTCAAAATAACCAGAATCAAAGGATGTAATTAGAAACTGTTGATGGATGGTAATATCAGAATTTGTGTAAGTTGTGTCTATATTACTTCTGTTTAATATTTCAATGTTAGAAGTTAGTGTATCGGTAATTGATGGCCATGCAACCAGTGAATTTTCAGGTACTGTTATTCCCAACTCATATATTACCTGATCACCAATCATAATTGCATTAGAATCAAGCGATGCCCATGCTCCAGTTTGCTGTGCATTGACATTAGCCATAATTGATAAGGATACAATTAATATGAGTATGTGAGTATTTATTTTCATTATTATCACCACTACTTTACTTCCTAGATTCCCTTTTCTTAAACAAATTCATAAGAGGTTTGACATAGTCACTTCCTGTATGAATTTTTGCCGCATCAACTCCATATCTACCAAAAATAGTATCCAAATGAGCCATTTTTAGTTTTGCCTGATTTGCATAATGATTTCTTACTTTTGAGCTCGAAGTGTCAACCCACCTTGTGATGCCTGTTTCAGCATCAACCATATTTACCAAACCAACATTTGGAATATTTTGTTCACGCTCATCAGTAATTCTAATTGCAATAAGATCATGTTTATAATTCGCAATTTGTATTGCCTTCTCAAAGCCATCACCCATAAAATCAGAGATAAGAAAAGCTGTGGACTTCTTTTTTATGACGTTTGATAAATATCTTAATCCTTCTGCAATATTTGTTCCTTTATTTTCAGCTTTAAAATCAATTAACTCTCTAATAATTCTTAGTATGTGACTTGTCCCTTTTTTAGGGGGAATAAACTTCTCAATTTTATCACTAAAAAAAATTACTCCAACTTTATCATTATTGTGAATTGCTGAAAATGAAAGTACAGCGGCAATTTCTGTAATTACATCCTGCTTAAGCTGACTGTTAGTTCCAAAATTATTCGACCCCGAAACGTCAATCACGAGCATAACAGTAAGTTCTCTTTCTTCTTCAAATATTTTTACAAAAGGATGATTAAATCTGGCAGTAACATTCCAATCTATATTTCTAATATCATCTCCAAATTGATATTCACGAACCTCACTAAATGCCATACCTCTTCCTTTGAATACACTGTGGTATTCGCCCGAAAATATCTGATTAGACAATCCTCTTGTCTTAATTTCAATTTTCCTAACTTTCTTGAAGATCTCTTGTGCTTCCAATTTTAGTAAGTTGCTTTTCGTTTAAGGTACTTCAACTGAGTTTAGTATCTCATTAATTATATCCTCGCTAGTTATATTCTCAGCCTCAGCTTCATAAGTTAATCCAATTCTGTGTCGCATTACATCATGTGCAATTGCTCTAATATCTTCAGGAATTACATAACCACGTTTACGCAAGAATGCCAATGCTTTAGCAGCCAATGCTAAATTTATACTTGCTCGTGGTGATGCACCGTATTGTATCATGCCTGCAAAGTTACTTAGCTTATAATCACTTGGATATCTTGATGCAAAAACAATATCTGTTATGTAATTTTCGATTTTCTCATCCAAATAAACTTCACGAACAATTTCACGAGCCTTCAATATATCATCGGCTTTTAAAATAGTATTTGTAGATGATTGTGTGTTTGTAATATTTTGACGAAGAATCAGTTTTTCTTCTTCCTTTTTGGGATAATTTATAACCACCTTCAGCATAAAACGGTCAACTTGTGCTTCAGGAAGGGGATATGTTCCTTCTTGTTCGATTGGATTTTGAGTCGCCATTACAAGAAATGGTTCTTCAAGTTTAAAGGTGGTTTCACCAATAGTAACCTGACGTTCCTGCATCGCCTCAAGTAGGGCACTCTGAACCTTTGCCGGTGATCTGTTTATCTCATCTGCAAGAATGAAGTTTGCGAAGATAGGTCCTTTTTTTACCATAAACTCCTCTTTCTTCTGGCTGTATATTAATGTTCCCAATAAGTCGGCAGGTAGTAAATCCGGGGTAAATTGAATACGACTAAATTTAGCATCAATAATATTAGCAAGTGAATTTATGGCCAGAGTTTTTGCCAAACCTGGTACTCCTTCAAGAAGTATATGCCCATTGGCCAAAAGTCCGATAAGTAGTCTTTCGGTCATGTGTTTTTGACCGATAATTACCTTATCCATTTCAAGGTGGATTAGGTCAGCAAACTGACTTTCACGTTGAATTTTTTCGTTTAGTTCCCTAATATTTGTTTCAAGCATTTTGAATGAAATTTTGTACGATACAAAAGTACAAAATACACTTTTTGGGTGGTGTTAATAATTGTTAAACCAAAATTATAATTTTTGTTAAATATGTTACATCACTGGCGCGCGTTTAGCATAGCGTAACGTGTGACTTCTATTATTACTTCACCACAACTTTCCTGTTATAGTTTTCATTTCCAATTATTACCTTCACAATATATATCCCACTATTCCAATCACTAATATCAATAACTGTGCTTTTGTTGTTGGTTTTTGATGAATATACTCTTGCACTTGTTGAGTTGTAAATTTCAAGTAAACTGGGATTTTGATCTGCTGAATCTATTTCAACAATAAGTGTACTTGTTGCCGGGTTTGGGTAAATATGTAAGTTGTTTGCAATGCTATTTTCCTCAGTACCAAGGCACATATAAGTTTGTACTACTAAACTATCGCTCCATGTGCTTTCACCACAATCATTTGAACTGCGAACTTTTAAAATCGCCGGACCTTCGTATGTTGGGTTCCAGTGGATTGTAGTTTTTATTGTACTATCATTTATAATAATACCTGCCTCTTCTGGTTGTAATTGCCATTCATAAAACCATGCACCATTGGCAATTTGGGTTGAGTATATTGTAATGCTATCTGTATTAACGCAAAGGGTATCTTTGCCGGTTGGTTGTTGTGGTTGGTGGGGGGCATAGTAGTTGCAGTCTCTTAGGTTAATTAGCCAGGCATCTCTATCCGGGTAGCCGGGTGGGTTTTCATATATCTCGCATTCTACATCTCCGCTTAAGTAGTTTGTTCTGCCCAAAATACCATAGTGGTTTTCTCCAATAATAGTTACCCCGTGCCTTGGCATTTGCTCCCATCCAATACCACCAATACATTGCTGCCATTGGATATTTCCAATAGAGTCAATATTAAAAATCCATATATCAGGTTTCCCGTTGGTACTGTGATTGCCAATCACATTGCCATCATTTGAACATGCCCACCCAAATACAGTTGTTTGATTTTTTGAATGATAAATGTTATTGGGGACATCTGTTAAAGTGCCACCATAGCAATTTTGCCAGATTATGTTTTTATTTATGTCTATCTGTACTAACCAGATATCTTTCTTAGTATCACCAGGCGTACCATGATAACCACTTACATCCTGATCATTCGAGCTTGTTGTAGCGTTAAAAATAAACCCACCTTCAACTTCAGTAATAGCATATCCATCTTCATAATAACTTCCACCATAGCAATTCTGATAAATCAATTCGCCTGATTGATCAAATTCCACTAACCAAACATCCGTTTCCATACTGGATTCATCTTTATAACAATCTATCATCCCTCCAAATTCATGAAATGCTCCTAAAAATATATATGTACTGTCGCTTGTTGAAATAAGTGAACTAATCCTGTTTAAACCGTGGTTACCAAATGATTTTTCCCAAATTAAATTGCCAGTACTATCTATCCTGAAAATCCAAACATCACGACTTCCGTAAAATGTACTAATATCGCCTCCTGCTGTAGTTACCATTGAACCCACAATAAGTCCATCATCAGGTGTTAGAGTAGCATCTACGAATGAATCATGTTCATAACTACCATAACAATTTTCCCAGATAATATTTCCAATGGTATCAATTTCGATAATCCATACTTCATAACTTTGATGAGTATTTGATTGTACGTCTCCATCCCTGGAGTCTGTGCCTCCAATTAAATAATATCCTCTGTTTGGAATATCAATAATTTTACGAATACCCTCTCCGTAGCTGCCTCCATAGCATCTTTGCCAAATAATGTTTCCTAAAGTGTCTGTTTTAATTATCAGTGCATCAGCACCACCATGAAAATCGGGTATTCCTTCGTATTCTTTGAAAATGCTTACACTTAATAAAGAACCATCTTCTGTTTTACAAATGCATCGCGGTTCATCATCAACATCAGTACCTATACATTTTTGCCATGTTATACTCAATGGCTGCGAATAACTAAGGGATATTAGAAAACTAAAAACTATTATGACTATAATTTCTTTTCTCATATAAAAAAGCAAATGTGGGTTGTAATGAATTCATTACAACCCACATTTTTTAATGATTAACAATTAACTTTTCTGTAATTGAAGTCCCGTAAGATTTCAACGTGTATAAATATATTCCATTTGGAATTTTGCGTGTATCATAGAATATTAAACCTTTGTTTGTTGTGATATCCAATATTTCAATTATTTCTCCCCGTATGGTTGATAAAATCAATTTGCCATTCATTGCATTCAAAGGTAATTCATATTCAAATTCAGTCCATTCTTTCGCCGGGTTTGGCCTGGCAGAAAGTTTGCCTGATTGATAACTTACCGAGAAATCATTGAAACTATCAGTACTCTTCATCAGGCTTGTGTCGTTTACATACAAACAGTCACAATAACTTGCACCCTGGGTGAACTCCAGGATATTTTTAGCATATGCTTGTGTACTACCATTTGCTGAATCAGCTAGCCAGGATAACTCTATTATCTCGGTACTATCCAGTTGATATTTGCTTCTGTTTTCCTTTATCTGATCAACCTGTAGGTTAATCAGATAACTATAATTATTATAATCATCTAAATCTTCAGAAGATAACTCATACATAGCCGGTAACATATTTAACAACGCAACTGCATTAGTAGTATCCCTTTCGTATAAGAATGATTCTATTATTTGTTTATCAGAACCCATACTACCAAAATTATCAAGCCAGTTTCGTAAATCAGTTTGGTCAGCAACAGAATCTGATAGTATACTCCTGATTATGTTTTGTGCAGGTCTTATGCTGGCAGCATGATAATTTGCCATATCTCTAAGTAAGATTGATTTGTAAGTACCACCATCAGCTAAATCCCTTAATATTGAAATCATATAATCCGGTAGGGGGTCTTCCTTATTTTCAAGATAATCTAACAATTCTTCTTCTTGCATTTCATCAGGATTGGCAGCCATAATATCAAAAATTACTGATTCGGGAAATACATCTGTACGATCAGCCACGGCCTTTAGTACTTCTTCTGATAAGTGAGGGGAGTCGCCCAGTAATTGTGTTCGTAAAGTCCACATGTCGTTTGGAGTAGCTGTTTCTATGTCTAATAGTTCACTCGTAGTATTTCCACCATCCTTAAGATTATCGTACAATACCTTTACGTTATCATAATCTGCTTTATTCAGAGCATACTCTGTTTCTTCAATTTGCCTTTCATAAGAACTGAGTTTAATACTACTAATATCATTATAATGACTTAGACAATCTTTCTTAGGTTCAGGTTCAATTTTGAAATAATCAGAATGTGTTGTGTAAACATGTTCCGGATACTGGTTTGTACAACTTTCATTGCAGTAATACCAAATAATCGTCTGTTTACCTTCCTGTCTGAAACTCCAGTCTATTTCAGGAAAATTCACGTCAGAAAAAGTGTTACCATTTGCCTCCACTCCATCTTCTCCCTGATGAGTATGAATCATCGCATCATCGGCGTCTTCAGAAGTCACAATAAAATCAACATTATTGTTGGAGTTTAAATTACATTCGTACTTTAATCCTTGCTTATCATCAATGGTTTCTCTGTTCATACCATACGCATAGTTTCCATAGCTAAGGTTTGTAAATGTGTTTAGATATATCCAATCCACATCACAAGGACATTCATAATTTCTAATTCCTGTATAATAACCAGTTGGTGTACCTGTCATTTTTGTAAAAGAATTTTCTTCAATGGCAAAGCCAATAGAATTATGTATATCAATACCATATCCCATTGAGTAACCACCACATGTATTCCAGTCGACATCATTATATCCGATTTCGAATTTGCTATCAATAATTGTTGGGTAGTTAACACCACTTATGTATATACCAATACTATTGTTTATAAAATCAACACTATCAACAACTATTGTATTGGTTCCACTACCATCATTTAAGACATTTAATCCTTTATAAAGGTTGTAAAACTCAGAAATATAAGTATTTCCAAAGTTCACATAATCAACTATGTGATATCCCGCATCCATAGAATTAATTCCAATTCCCCGGTTTTGACCGGCGGTATGGTTGTTATGGAATCTGCAACCCCTTATATTTATCCCATCTACATTGTCAAATTTAATAAACTCTGTTACATCTTCGGTAAAAAGATAAGAGTTATTTACTTCAAAATCACAGTTAATAAACTCACATCGGTATGGTAACCTTATTTCAGCACCAGATGGGTTGAAATTTGTGTATTCACGAAAGTCAACAGTCCTCATATTATTTTGGAAAGTAGAGTTGGATAATAATACAATCCCTCCATTTGAGCCAACTACATTCTTCTTGTAGTTTGTGATACCTATCCATGCATTTTTTATATGGGAATTGTTTTTTACAACAAGCATTCCCTGGCGTATTGTACCATCAGGGTATTGATATTGAGACATATTACTATTTCCAACAACCTGTACGCCCTGCCATGGATCATAGCAATCCTCGTAGTTTGTTAGAGTACTTCCATTTACGATTAGTTCAGAACCGGGTTCAATAATGATTTTGGCGTCGGGTCCGAACATAAATGTGGAATTTGAAATAGTCATCTTTGTGTTGTTAATCAATTCAAAACCTAATTTATAAGTTTTGACATCAATGTTGTCTATTATTATTGGATCATTACTGCTACTATATGTTACGAAAAAGTTTTCATCATAGTCAATTTCTTCAATGGTAAAGTCAACATTCATCACGTTTCCATATGAATCAGTAACAACACATCTGTAGTCTCCAACTCCAAGGTTTGTGAATGTGTGTGGTTCTCCATTATTTGTATACGGGCCTGCGATAACTTCATTATCTTTTACTAACTCTAAAGTGTATGTAGGAAAGCCACCTTCAACTGTTATTGTAGCAGTACCATTAGTTTGGCCGGGACACGTTGGGGTCGATTCAACAGTATTAGTCATAATATTATGTACTCGTTGGTTTTCGGGTAATATGTAATAGTTTTCACTGTTAAATACCCTAAAAGTTGAAACACTGGAATTTGTAAAAGTATGAGCATTTTCATTAAATTCTCCTGCATTCCAAAGTGTTTGTTCATCTTCCCAATCATACTGATATATTCTACCCAGCTTTGTTCCATCATTAGATACAGCATATATATGTCCATCAGGTGCAGTTTGCAAAAATGTACGTCCAAAGTCATTAACAGGGGCACCAGTTACGGCTATAATATTGTTTGTTGATGTATAATTCATATAATCTATCTTTATTATACCGCCGTTAGTTGTTGAAGCATAAAGCATGTTGTTTTCATAGGCAGAAAATTCAATACCACCAATTCGACCAAGTTCAAGATCAATTATCTTTACAATAACAGGGTTGTCATCTAGTACAACTACTATCTCACCTACATCGTTTGTAATACCATCTCCATCATGTATCCATGCTATCACATCAATATCCTGTCCTCCATCATTTAATATTGTATGTTCAACATTGTATGCATCGAAATGGTTTTCAGACAAATATTGATTTGTATGATCTACTATTGGAGGATCAATTAATGATACACTATTTTGTGTAATAATCCATTTACGTAAACCAGGAGTAAGGAAAGTTGTGTTTGGTTGTTCAGAACTTGTTGCCACAGTATATAATTCTCTTTGTTCGCTTTCTTCATTATCAATTGCAAAACCAACATATCCCAAATCTATACCACCGAATAGTTCTGTCCGGTTGTTAGAATTAGCTTGTCCGGTTATGGTATTGAACGATATTTCGTTATAACTAAGTGCTTTGTCATGTGGTTCTATATCAGTAAAGAATGAGAAATATTCATTTTCCATCCCGTAACGGTTAATAATTTGATATTCGGGTAGCAGGCTCCGAGTGTTCCATATATTAGTACTTGACGCACAAAGTCGTTCATCAACTACATAACATTGTCTGTTATAATTTTCATCATAGCAACCTCCCGATAAGTCGTGATAGTCATTGCCATTTAGGGGTACGACGTGATCCAAAGATACTTCATCAATTAATCCGTCATCAGTAAAAGTTAACTGATAGCTGGCATATTGGTAATTTGGATTAATTGACATTGTAGGTATGACCCATCTTCCAAGTACTTGTTGTGCATTTAATATATTGTATAAACTACCAAATATTAGTATTGTAAAAAAGATAATATATTTCTTCATAATTTTTTTGTTTAATCCTTATTGGTTAATTGTTTTAAGTTATTAATTTAATTTTAGTTGATAAGGTTTAGGATTATGTAATTAAGGTGGGTGGAGGTCTAGCAGTATGTATGTATGTATGTATGTATGTATGTAAATATAGATGGCTTGCTTACAAATAAAGTAGCAACACGATTTTTTATAATCATGCAACAATACATATTGTTTTGCATAGCAAAAGCCATAGAAGTTAAGTAGGTTAGTGGTTCTTCTATACTTTAGTACCCGAAAAAACTTTTATTATACTCTTTTGGATTATTTTTTATTAGGGAAAAGCTAGTTTAGATTGAGTTTGAATAATAAAGTAATGGGTATTTGCCCAAAGTGCTTGATTATAAGTTTGGTGTAAGGATTTGTATTTGATAGTCAAGAATCAAGATACAATATTAGTGAATGACTGTATCCAAAACCCAGAAAACTATAAATCACCCAAAGGCAGCCAACAGAAGTTCTAAATCTCGGGAGCGTAATCCAAACAAATGGCCAATGTGATTATTTGTGAGAGTACCATTATAAATATACACTCCTTGCCTAAATCCAGTATCATTTCTAAGCATTTGCTGGATACCTCCAAATTCAGAAATTTGTAATAACATGGGTGTAATGATATTGCTTAAAGAAAATGAAGCTGTGTTGGGAACGCATGAAGCAATATTAGGAACACAATAATGTGTTATATCATGCTTTTCATAAATTGGATTATCGTGAGTTGTTGGTTTAGATGTTTCAAAACACCCACCTTGATCTATACTAACGTCAATAATAACAGACCCCGGATTCATTTGTTTAACAAGATCTTCGGTTATTAAGCATGGTGAAATGCCAAGGGTTGTAAATTTTGCCGAGATTACTACATCAGCTTGTTTTAATGCTGGCTTTATTGATTCGGAATGCAGCGTCGATGTAGGAAGGTTATTCCCCAGTTTTTCTTGTATTCTCCGAAGTTTTGTTACTGAGCTATCAAAAATATTGACCGAAGCACCCATTCCAATAGCTGTTCTTGCCGCATAACGAGCAACTGTTCCTGATCCAATAATTACAACGTTAGCAGGAGTAATTCCGGGAATACCACCTAGTAATTTACCTTTACCAAACTTAGTGCTTCGAAGATATTGAGCTGCCAAAAGTACAGATGTGTTCCCAACAATTTCACTTATTGATTTCATTACGGGCAGGGCACCTGCTTTATCCTGAATATAATCGTATGCAATAGCTATTGATTTTTGTGACATCAGCTTAGTAAAAAACGACTTTCTGGAATTAGGTAGAAATAATGATGAAAGCAATACTTTGTTTTTTCCCATCATATCAAGTTCATGCTCCGTAGGAGGGGCAACCTTAACAATTACATCACTGTTAAAGGCTTCTTCGGTTGAACTTACGATTTTTGCACCAAACTTGGCATATTCTTCATTGCTGAAGTTTGCACCAACACCTGCATTATCTTCAATTAGTACTCTATGACCGTTTTCAATAAGTAGTTTTACGGCTTCAGGGACCAGTGAAATCCGGTTTTCATTTTTAGAAGATTCGTTTGGAATACCAATGGTAAATCTACTTTTCTTTGGAATAGATTCGAGTGTTTCTTCTTGGGGCATTAGCTGCTCAACTTCCGATGGTTTTAAAAACCCTTTACTACTGTCTTCCATGAATACAATAACTGATAATATGAAAGAATCATCAATCCTAAAATCAAATACCCATTACGACAAAAAAGCTCCTATTATCAATGAGTGTTTAATGAATAGTTGATAACTCTTATACCATTTTCTTTTTCTTCAATCAGTATGTATACGTATGATTGTGGTAAAAGTTCCAAAACTAATTCTGGCCATTCAATAAAACAATAGTTATCACTATAAAAATACTCTTCATAACCAATGTCGAATACTTCATCAAGTTTTTTAATTCTATAGAAATCAAAGTGATAAACGGGTTCTTCATTGTTGGCAGAATATTCATTTACAAGTGCAAAAGTGGGGCTGCTGACTACTTCGGTTATTCCCAACTCGACGCAAAACTCTTTAATAAGAGTTGTTTTACCAGCTCCCATAGGGCCATTAATTGCAAAAATATTGTGGCCTTTCATATCCGTTAATATCGTATTTGCAACAAATGCCAATTCGTCTAAATTTGATGCAGTTAAAGTGTTCATTATTTAGATGTAAGTGTAATTATCGGAATTAAGATTTCTTCCATGGATAAACCTCCATGTTGAAAAGTGTTTTTGTAATAATTCGCATAGTAATTATAATTGTTTGGGTATGCGAAAAAATCGGAACCTCTTGAAAAAACCCACCTGGTACTTATATTTATTTTAGGAAGGTGATACTCCTCAGGGTTTTGTATTTCGAAAACTTCCTTGGCCTTGTAGTTTAAACTTTTTCCATATTTGTACCTCAGGTTGGTGTTCACATTCTTGTCACCAACAATCTTAACAGGATCTGTTACTTTTACCGATCCATGATCAGTTGTTATAAGTACAGTTACATCTTTTGAGGCAAGATATTTTATTATGTCGAATAGTGAGGAATGCTCGAACCATGAAAGCATTAATGATCTATATGCTGCTTCATCATCTGCAAGTTCGCGGATAATCTCCATCTCGGTACGGGCATGTGATAGCATATCTACAAAGTTGTAAACTATTACATTAAAATCGGTAGTCATTAGATTTGAGATATTTTCAAATAATTTACGGCCCGCATTAAGATTTAGAATTTTATTATATGAAATTGTTGATTTTCTACGATAGCGATCAAATAACTCTTGCAGTAGTTCTTTTTCGTATTTGTTTTTGGTACCCTCTTCATGTTCGTCTACCCAATATTGTGGGTATCTATTTCTAATATCGTTGGGCATTAAACCAGAAAAAAGAGCATTACGTGCGTATTGTGTCGTGGTTGGAATTATTCCGTAATAAAGATTATCTTTTTCAACCCTAAAGTATTGTTCAATCAAAGGTTGAATGACTTTCCATTGATCATATCTTAAATTGTCTACAAGTAGCATAAATACTTTTTTCCCTTTGTCGAGTAATGGGAATGCAACATCTCTTACTAAAGTATGCGATAATACGGGTTTATCTTCGCTATTTCCATCAAGCCAATCCTTATAATTATTCTCATAAAACTTTGCAAATGCATTATTTGCTTCATGCTTTTGTATGTTCAGTATTTCAATAATTCCTTTATCGTCCGATTTTTCTAAATCAGTTTCATATCTTATTAAATCCTTATATACATTTCCCCATTCTTTCCAATCAAGTCTATCGGTGATTTTCATTCCAAGTTCGCGGAATTGTTGCTGGTATGTTGTGGTTGCCTTTTCTCCCGCAAGCTTTCTGTTTTCCAGGTTGCGTTTTAAAGAGAGCAATATTTGGCTTGGTTTAACAGGTTTAATTAGGTAATCTGCAATATTTGAACCAATGGCATCCTCCATAATGGATTCTTCTTCACTTTTTGTGATCATAACAACCGGAAGACCTGCATTATGTTTTTTAATACTTTCAAGAGCCTCAATACCACTCATGCCTGGCATTTGCTCATCCAAAAAAACAATGTCGTAATGGTTTTCCATCACAAGCTCAACAGCCTCATCACCACTTACAACTGCATCTACATCATATCCTTTTTCTTCAAGATACATTATATGTGGTTTAAGCATTTGTATTTCGTCATCGGCCCACAATATTCTTATTTTGCTCATATTCCGCTTTTTGATTTTATTCAGTTAATTTTGTGTATTGTTTTTAAGAGAATGGATTAAGTATGGGAGATTATTTCTCAGACTAGATCCTATTTCACAACTATAGTTATTGATATATTAGTACAATGACAAATCGAAGTAAATATTGTGCCAACTAAAGTCATCTTATTACAAAATTAACAAATTTTATGAGGAGCATGGAAGTAAATAAACGCAAAATATTCAATGATCCAGTATATGGTTTCGTAACAATACCAAATGAATTGATATTTGATATAATTGAACATCAATGTTTTCAGCGAATGAGACGAATAAAGCAATTGGGTTTAACACATTTGGTTTACCCAGGTGCCTTGCATACTCGTTTTCAACACTCACTTGGAGCCATGCATCTTATGACACGAGGAATTGCCGAACTGCGATTTAAGGGATTAGATATTTCAGATGAAGAGTTTATTGGTGTATCAATAGCAATACTACTTCATGATATTGGTCATGGACCATACTCACATGCACTTGAGCATTCAATTGTTGAAAATATTGATCATGAAAGGATTTCACAAATTTTTATGAATAGGTTAAACGAACAATTTGATGGACAGTTAAGTATGGGGATTGATATCTTCAATAACACATATCCTAAAAAGTTTTTGCATAAATTAGTATCAGGTCAATTTGATATGGATCGACTTGATTATTTAAAGCGTGATAGTTTTTTTAGTGGAGTATCAGAAGGAACAGTTAATTATGAGCGACTATTGAGTATGATTAATGTGGTTGATGATGAGCTTGTTATTGAAGCAAAAGGCATATACTCGGTTGAGAAATTTATTACTGCCAGGAGATTAATGTATTGGCAGGTTTATCTGCATAAAACAGTATTGGTTGCCGAATATACAATTATGAAAGTGCTTAAACGAGCAAAGGAACTTCGATTAAAAGGAGATGAACTTTTCGCAACTCCAGCTTTTGATTATTTTCTCAGAAATACCATAACAGATATTGATTTTGAAACCAATGATGAAGTTATTCATAATTTTTCTAGACTTGATGACTATGATATTTCAACCTCAATGAAAGTTTGGGTTAATCATAGCGATTTAATACTTTCCACTTTAAGTAATAGTTTAATTAACAGGAAGTTATTTAAAATTGAAATTCAAAATGAGCCCTTTGATAGTGATATCATTGATAACATAAAAAATAGAGCAATTGATAGATTTGGATTGAGTGAAGATGAGGTTAACTATTTGGTAATTACAGATCATACTTCTAATTACACCTACAAACCCGGATCAAATAAAATAGGTATACTGCATAAGGATGGTAATGTTGTTGATATTGCAGAGGCGTCTGATCAGTTAAATATTTCGATGCTTGATAAACCAACCACTAAGTACTTTTTGGCTTATCCTAAAGAATTATAATAATATTATCAGCTTTGGTGTTAATTACTAATTAACATTTACTTGTTAGCTATAGTTAAGTTTATTATACATAAACCTCTTCAATTGTACTAACTTTGTTAGGTGAAATTATCTCGGAATGAATAAAAAAGGTATTATACAAATTATTGCTATTGCATCCTTGTTAATTATAGTAATAACTTGGTTTATAATTGAAAACTTTAATAAAGTCACCGGGGTGCCACTCGAAATGATTCCCAATAATGCTGAATTGGTAATTGAAATTGAATCCCCGTGGATCACCTATAACAAATTGGAAAAGGACAATTCAATTTGGCAAAAACTAATAAGGGTTAATGCTATAGCTACCTTGAGAAATAAATTGATTTTTATTGATTCACTATTGGTTGACGATGAAGAATATATTGATTTGTTGAATAATAGTCCCTTGACCATTGCAATATATAACGATTCAATTTCTGGTATTGAGTCATTGATATTGTCAAAGGTAGCAAGAAACCCCAATTTAGCCGGAATAAAAAAAATGCTGAGCAAAAAGCTTGGAAGAGATTATGGTGTACTGGAAATTGCAGGGGTAAGTAATGGCTTTAAAATTGTTGATGCTGATAGAAGTATAACAAATTATTTCGCAATAGTTGATGGTGTGTTTGTTTACAGCACATCATTGAATCTACTAACAAAACTACTTGAAACCAACCAAGGTAAATTCACTAACCTGACAATTGATACTTCTTTTATGAAGCTATATCAAACAAGTGGATCAAAAGCTATGGCAAAGGTTTTTGTAAATTATAATGGAATCTTTAAACTATTGAACCCATATATCGCAACCGATGACATTGAAGAATTGAAATGGGTTTCAAGTTTTGCAAGTTGGACAGAGATTGATTTATTGCTAAAAAATAATGAGTTAATATTTTCTGGATTTACTTTAGCTGATTCAGATAAGAAATATCTGCAGAGTTTCCAAGATCAAAAACCCGTAAAGTTTAGCGCCATTAATATATTACCATACAATACAAACACCATGCTTTGGATGGGGTTAAGTGACTTCAAATCATATTTTTATAGTCGAACTAACGGATCCGATGCTAAAACAATTTCTGCCAAACAAAGATTCGATATAGATGAACTGATTGATGTATTTAGTGATGAGTTTGTATTAGCCTCTAACTCTGAAACTATTGGTGGACTTAAAAACGGATCCTGGTTCGCAGTAAAGGTTTCGGATCTGGAAAAAGCAAAAACCTGCCTAAAGCAATTATCACGATACAATGGAGGTGTTAAAGCTGTTAAATACAACAATTACAGTATTGGAAAGATAAATAACACGGGCTTTATTCCAAATATTTTCGGTAAGGCATTCTCCATAATCAAACAAAACTATTACACTTTTATTGGTGACTACATTGTTTTTGCAAATTCTGAAAACTCAATTAAAAATATAATAGGTTATGTTGAAATAGGGAAAACCCTCGATTTAAATGATAATTTTAAAAACTTCTCTGATAATATTTCAACTAACTCAAACCTTCTGGTTTATTTAAAACCTACAGCACTTGATCGTAGGTTCACTCAATTTTTTACTCCCGAGGTTTCACGAGAATTACAACTTTATAATAAAGTGATTTCTTCGTTCCAGGGATTATCCTTTCAACTAACATCTGGCAATCCATTGTGTTTTACTAATATTTATACTAATCATTCTGAAGTTTATCATGAAGAAAATTTGGCCTTGTGGAAAACTCAGCTTGATTCTGATATCATCTGGGGCCCATTTTTGGTTTCTAATCATAATACCAAGAACCAAAACATAATAGTTTTTGATGATCTTAATAATATGTATCTAATAGATGCTGATGGAAGTATTTTATGGAAGAAAAAAGTTGATGGTAAACCTATTAGTGAAGTTCATGAAGTTGATTTTTATAAGAACAGAAAAATTCAGTATTTATTTAATACAGGGAATCATATCTATTTGATTGATAGAAAAGGGCGTAATGTAACAGGTTATCCAAAAAAGCTTCACTCAAAAGCTACAAATGGGGTAGTTGTTTTTGATTATCTTAAAAATAAGGATTATAGATTGTTGTTGGCACAATCGGATAAAAGAATTTACAATTATTCGATCAAAGGAAAAGAAATTTCAGGTTGGAAAAAGCCAAGGACATCTAATATAGTTGTTGATCCGGTGAACAGATTGCTGGCAAACAAAAAAGACTATATAATTATTACTGATATTGAAGATGCAATAAAAATTGTTGACAGAAAAGGTAACCGCAGGATCAAGGTGTCAAGTAAGTTAAAAAAAGCAAAGAACTCTGATTATTATGTTAATCGAACGAACAGCAAAGGAATTATAATAACTACTGATGCCAAAGGAAAGCTTGTATATATCTCATCATCAGGGAATGTAAAGTACACCGATTTTGGTGAGTTTAGTCCGGATCACTTTTTCCTTTATGAGGATTTCAATGGTGACAGGTCAAAGGATTTTATTTTTATTGATAACAATCAGCTAAAAGTATTTGATAGGTTTAAAAAAATACTTTTTAGTTATGATTTTGGAACAAATATTACCATAAAACCAACATTTTTTAGTTTGGGTAACAAACGTTATGTGCTTGGGGTTGTTGCTGATAAAGAAAAAACTATCTATCTTTTTGATAGCGATGGAAACATAATTATAAGCAAGGGATTAGTTGGTGAAACACCGTTTACGGTTGGCAACCTTAAGAATACAAGTAAGATTAACCTGGTTTCCGCAGCGGGTAAAACTCTATACAACTATAGGTTAAATTAAAAATAACTACTTACTTATTAACTGCAACTAAATACATTGCACCATCTTCATTTTCATTTATTAAAATTATGCTGGATGCGTTATTTTTTGAGTCTCGTTTTATTAGGACCCTGAAACTACCATCATTGCTAATATCTATCAAAGGTTTGTAGTCGTTCTTGTCTACTATTTTATCAAACTTAGATTTAAACTTTTCGAAGCTGCTTTTGTTTTTATTACCTTCATAATTAAGGATATATATATCTTCAATATTGTTGAGTAAGTCAAAAAAATCATTGTCAACATCGAAATCGAAATCAGTATTTGAAGTACCAGTACTTAAATCAAATCCACTTGTATTTTCGTATTCTTTATATAG